>DAOVZA010000038.1 GCA_030635405.1 Desulfocapsa sp. | reverse complement strand
TATAGAAATCCTTAATATAAAGCTGAGGTTTCGGGGCTTTTATAGCCTTTTCAACTATTGCAGCTGTGATTTCGTCATCACTCATTCCCATAACACATACTCCTTAAAGAAAAGTGTTATCAGGCAAGTGGCCAAATTACAGCCGGTAACCAAAGTTTCCGGCTGTAACTATGAGGTCAATTACTTGATTGCGTTGGTGTACTTAAACTGAGTAGTTGTACGCCAGGTATCGTAAGCCAGACGATAATCATCGACAGACTTCATGGTGAAGGGGATGTCACATTTTTCAAAGAACTTCTCCCAACCAATACGCTCAGCCCACTCACCGATACGCTCGTATTTCCTAGCATCGCCTGCATATACTTCAAGGATATTCTTCACTGCTTCAACGGTCTCAGGCCAGCGTGGCGGAGTGTTAGGCAGGAATGGAATAACCAGTTTGGAGAATTTAGGGGCCGATCTTGAGTTGGAAACTTTACCACCAACAAGGATAGCAATTCCATCACCATCAGGATCAGCAAGAGGCATTGCAGGACACATGGTATAACAGTTACCACAGAACATACAACGATCGTTATTTACTTTAACAGTCTTAATCTCTTTACCGTTAACCGTAGCTTTAGCAGGTTTAACAGCTCCGAGAGGACAGGAAGCAATAGCAAGTGGAAGCTCACAAACACCGGTGATACGACTATGGTCGATCATAGGTGGCTTACGATGAACACCAAGGATGGCGATATCGGAAGCATGAACAGCTCCACACATGTTCAGACAACAGGCAAGTGCAATACGAACCTGTGCTGGAAGTTTCATGGTTACAAAGTAATCAAACAGCTCATCCATAACGGCTTTAACAACACCGGATGCATCAGTTGCAGGAGTATGACAATGTACCCAACCCTGAGTATGAACGATATTGGTTACACCGGCTCCGGTTCCGCCTACTGGGAACTTGTTGCCACGTGAAGCAAGATCGTCCAGCAGAGGCTGAACTTTATCTTTAGAATCTACCATGAATTCGATGTTATTCCTGGTGGTGAAACGAAGGAATCCATCACAATGCGCATCAGCGATGTCACACATTTCATAGATAAGAGAAGTAGAAACCAAACGAGCAGCACCAACACGTACTGTCCAGCATTCGTCTCCAGACTCAGCTTTGTGAACAAGAACACCCGGCTGGGTGATTTCATGCCACAACCATTTTCCCTTGTTTTTAGCAATTACAGGGGGATGGAATTTAGAATAATGTGGGGGACCGATGTCTGTAATTCTGTCCAGCATCGGATTTGCGGGATCGTAACCCATAATTATAACCTCCTTGAATATGTACTCGAGCTTAACATTCTACTCGATTATTTTCCTTAAGCTGCGTGACGTTTACGGAACTCATCAACATCGCGTTCAAAACCACCTGGTACTTCCTCATCTGCCCAAAATACATATGGGTTTGAACGAGGCTCTTTAACCATCTGTGGAATTGGATCAAGACCCATAACCTTAATAAAGGTAGGCAGTCCAACACGTTGCATAGTTTCGCCAACACGCTCACGGTTCTTACCAACTTCCATCCACCAGTCCCAAACGTTTTCGATAACATCGATAACATTTTCGAACTCGTTTTCAGCGGAAACTTTGATAAAAGGAATAATGAGAGTTGCAAACTGTGCGCCATCAAGGATAGGAGCTTTTGCACCCATACAGATGGAAGCACCCTGGTCTGCACCAGGACGCAATGCACGAGGCATAACGTTGATACAATGCATACAACGGGTACATTCAGCATCGTCGATTTTCAGCTCATCGCCTTCCATCCACATACACTCAGTTGGACAAAGATCAATAACTTCAGCCTGAATATCAAACGCACCCCAGTCACCGCCAGCATGTGCGCCACCATTAGGGGCTACATTACCTGCAACGTACTCTTTAACAGATGCCTGATCGATACGAATATTATCTCTCCAGGTTCCGATAACAGCGAAGTCAGAACGGGCAAGAGCAGCAACACAATCGTTAGCACAGCCGGAGAATTTGAATTTGAACTTATAAGGGAACGCAGGACGATGAATCTCATCCTGATAATGCATGGTCAGGTGATGACACGCTTCTTCTGTGTCATAGCAGGACCACTCACAGCGTGACTGTCCAAGACAGTTAGCAGGAGTACGAAGATTGGAACCAGATCCACCAAGATCCTGTTTCAGTTCATGGGTCAGATCCCAAAAGAAAGGCTCAAGAGCCTCAGTACGGCAACCAAGGAGGATGATATCACCAGTGGAACCATGCATGTTTGTCATACCGGAACCATGTTTGTCCCAGAGAGCCATGAGTGCACGAAGATTCTCAGTGGAATAGTACTTGGATGCTGGCTGGTTTACACGAACGGTATGGAAATGCTCAACACCGGGGAAACGCTTAGGAAGGTCAGAATAACGACCAACAATACCACCACCATATCCGAATACACCAACGATTCCGCCGTGTTTCCAATGGGTGATTTTTTCTTCGAAAGACAGCTCGAGCTGACCAAGAATATCCCAACAATCAGGGTTTACCTCAGCCTGGCGCTTAATGTCGGAAACGAAGCTTGGCCACGGGCCGCTTTCTAGCTCGTCCAACAGGGGTGTATCATGCTTTGCCATGAATTTTCCTCCTTAAAATTACTGTTATACTTCAACCTTTACCGGAATATACGCATCAAAAGCGTTTGCTTCAAAAACTGACAGTCAGATAATGAAACTGTTCGTCTCTGCTGTCCGTTTTCTTACCAACGCTTCTGATAAAAATAACAAACTATGAAACGTACACTATTGAATAGTCATTCAGCGTCCGAGAATATCTCTGAACATAATATTTGTCAACTAAAAACGATCTAATGTCGTGGAAAACTGAATGTGGATTCAGTTTTTATTAAACGAAAACCTTTAGTTTACTCTTGCCACTTCCAGAATGGCCTCCGTGACTGTTCCGGTGTTCGTTTTTTCTTCCATACTCTTTAGTATTTCACCCGCCAGAACCTTTCCAAGCTGCACTCCTTCCTGGTCAAATGAATTCACATTCCAGCAAAACCCTTGAAAAACTATTTTTGCTTCGTACAGAGCAAGGAGCGCCCCCATGCTTTTAGGAGTCAATTGTTCTCCCATGAGGATTACATTTGAACGATTCCCTGGAAAGTGTTTATTTGGATTTTCATCTTTTTTGCCAATCGCAAGAGCGAGAGATTGGGCCAGCAAATTTGCAAGTAATTTTTGCTGTGAGGTACTTCCTTTGATGGGTAAGTCTTTACCCAGTTGACTCTTTCTAAAACCAATAAACTCCACGGCTACTTTTTCTGTCCCCTGATGCAGTAACTGGTAGAATGCGTGTTGTCCATTTGTTCCCGGCTCTCCCCACACAATTGGACCACTTTTCTGTCGTACTGGTTCACCATCTCGCTGTATTGATTTCCCATTGGACTCCATATCACATTGTTGTAGATGTGCCGTGAAACGATGTAAGGCTTGACTATATGGAAGGACTGCCACGCTTTCCATTTTAAGAAAATTATGATTCCAGATTCCAAGCATTGCAAGCAGAAGAGGAACATTTTCTCGAATATTGTTCTCTTCAGCTGTATCATCCATCAGCCATGCACCCTGTAAAAATTCAAGCACACGATCATAGCCCAGTGCAAAACCCAACATTACAGCACCCACCATTGACGTGGAACTAAACCTGCCGCCAATGTAGTCAAACATATAGAAAGAACGCAGATAGCGATCCGGATTGTCCATGGGACTGGCCTCCCCGGTTACTGCAACAAAATGACGTGTTGAATCAAGGCTCTGCTCTTCAAATGCCGCACGAACCAAACGTTCATTTGACAAAGTTTCAAGGGTCGTGCCACTTTTTGAGACCACAAGTACCAAGGATCGTGTCAGATCGACACACTCAAGAACAGCAGCAGAATCATCGGGATCAACGTTTGAAACAAAGTAAACTTTCCTATCCTTTCTCTTATACGCCTTTAATGCTTCATAGATTGATCTCGGCCCCAGATCTGAACCGCCAATACCAACATGGATCAGGCTGGTATATGTTTTTCCTTCTTTATTACATATTTTTCCCTGATCAATCTCTGACAAGAATTGCTTTAATTTGGTAAGTTCCTTTTTTGCCTGTGAGGCAGTAGCTTTATTTTTGGGCGTTTCGGAGAAGACATCACGACAGGCAGTGTGCAAAACCTGACGTTCTTCAGACTCAAAGCCTTCAATTTTGTTAATAACAAGCCCTGAACGCATTTCTCGAAACTGTCCGACGAGATCACATTCATCTGCCAGAGACTGCAGACAATCCATAACTTCTGTCGTTACTCTTTGACAACCGTACAACAGATCAAACTCAAGCCCTTTACATACAAACGTTTCCAGACGTTCAGAGTTCACTGCACCAGGTTGCGCGAGATCAAACGGTTCCTTTGCAAGCTCTGCCAGCCTTGTAAAGGCCTCGCACTCATGTATGGATTTTCGCTGTTTTGTCATAATATCCCCTTAGCCTCGTTTTTTCCTGCCAGCCTCTGCAAGTTTTCGCATTTCAGCAATTACTGGCGCATACTCATCACAACCATAAATAGCCGAACCTGCAACAAAAATATTAGCACCTGCCTCAGCTACTCTTTCAATGATCTTCGGACTAATGCCACCATCAATTTCAATGCCGACATCAAGCCCAAGAGCATCAATTCTCTGCTTTAAAGTATCGGTCTTCTTAAGTGTTGATTCAATAAATGATTGGCCACCAAATCCAGGATTAACACTCATCAGCATTACAAGATCAAGATCTTCAAGGATGTAATCAAGTGATGACAGAGGAGTGGCAGGATTCAGTACAGCCCCTGCTTTTTTCCCAAGTTCTTTAATTCGAGAAATAGTTCGATGTAGATGAGTACAAGCCTCAACATGGACAGTGATCCAGTCAGCGCCCGCTGCTGCAAAGTCATCAATATAGGAATCGGCATCAGTAATCATCAAGTGAACATCCAAAACCTTTTTGGTGGCTTTTCGTGCAGCCTTCACCACCAAAGGGCCAATGGTTATATTGGGGACAAAATGCCCATCCATAACATCAATATGTATAACTTCAGCACCTGCCTGATCAACTGCGGCTATTTCCTCTCCAAGACGTGTGAAATCGGCAGATAATATGGATGGAGCGAATTGGATATCAAGCATAGTTTTCCTCTGTATTTTATATTGGTCAGGATTTAAATATTAACGAGTTGCCTTAAAATAGTACAAATTTCGGATAGCCAAAAGGATAATTTTATATTTAAGACAGCACTACTCAGTAGTTTGTAAAAAAAAGGAAAGATTACAAATGGATCTGGCAAAAGAGTAATTTCTTTCTACTTTATTAAACGTCTTACTTCATCACCGGGCAATACTTCCACCAACCCTTCCAGCTCCAGCAGAAGTAATATCTCAGTCACTTTTCCAGCTCCTAGCCCTGATGCTGTAATCAGATCATTTCGCGAGCCAGGGTAAACATCAATATACTGCAGTAGTTCACGGGATTCAGAATCAAGTCCATCCTCAACAGGATCAGAACGTAACGGCTCTTCATCTGCCCCATCAGACAAGCCACAGCCAAGTTCAATCAGTATGTCATCTGCTGATTGTACAAGTTTTGCACCCTCTTGAAGCAGCCAGTGAGTTCCAGAACTTTTAAATGAATCAATCTGTCCCGGCACCGCAAACACTTCCCTACCTTCATCGAGCGCCATTTCAGCAGTGATCAGGGAACCTGACTTTCTTGCAGCTTCCACCACAAGAACGCCTCTGCTCAATCCCGAAATAATCCTATTCCTGGCCGGAAACCGAAAGCTATCAGGTTTAGTTCCCAACGGATATTCGCTGACAAGAAGCCCACCTTTACGAATCTGATCATACAAACCATTATTTTGCTTAGGATAGACAATATCAAGCCCGCATCCCAAAACCCCAATCGTTGCTCCCTGAACAGATAAAGCACCTCGATGGGCCTCACTGTCAATCCCCGCGGCCAATCCTGAAACCACTGTAACACCAGACGACGCCAGTTCTTTAGCGAGTACAAAACTACTGCGCTTTCCATAAGCCGTGGCCGCACGAGAACCCACAATGGCAAGACAAGGAGAGTTGAGCAGTTCAATTCGTCCCTGTACATAGAATACCTGAGGTGGATCTGAAATTTCTTTTAATGAAAGGGGATATCTGGGATCAGCAAAACAAATCGCATCAGCGCCACCTTTACGCAATCTCTCAAGAAGGAGCTTTGCTTTTTGACGGAAAGGTGCTGGATTTAACAGGCCAGCAAGAACATTTTTTCGAATGCCACTTTCTATCAGCTGAGATTTATTTATCGAAAATATTTTTTGAGGATTACCAAATCGGGAAACAAGAGACATGATCCCCTTAGATCCAAGGCCTGGAACAAAACTTAATGCCATCCAATCAATTACGGAAAAATTAGACATATTTCTCTCTGGAGAACAAACAAAAATCCCGGACAGAAGTCCGGGATAACAGCAATACAATTTGGGAAGGATCAATCAGTCATAAAAACTCGTAACTCATCTACCCGTGAAGGGTGTTTCAATTTTTTAATTGCCTGGGCCTCGATTTGACGAATCCGCTCTCTAGTCACAGCAAAGCACTTACCTACTTCTTCAAGAGTGTGGTCATACCCGATATCAATTCCATAGCGCATTCGCACAACCTTTGCCTCACGGGGAGACAGCGAAGACATCACAGTGGAAAGGCACTCTTTAAGGCTTTCAACCATGGACGCATCATGTGGCCCAAGGGTTGAACAGTCTTCAATAAAATCTCCAAGAAAAGTTTCTTCATCATCCCCGACTGGAGTATCAAGAGAAATGGCATCTTTAGCTGTCTTTAAAGCAGCTTTCACCTTTGAAACATCGGTCCCAAGTTGTTCAGCCATTTCTTCAGGAGTTGGTTCACGATTTTCTTCACGAAGAAAATCTTTGGAAACTCTTAAAAGGCGATTAATGGTCTCGATCATATGAACAGGCAAACGAATTGTCCGCCCCTGATCAGCAATGCCGCGTGTAATGGACTGGCGAATCCACCAGGTTGCATAGGTGCTGAATTTATAGCCACGGTGATAATCAAACTTATCCACAGCCTTCATCAAGCCAATATTCCCTTCCTGAATAAGATCGGGAAACTGAAGGCCGCGATTAACAAATTTCTTGGATATAGAGATAACTAAACGAAGGTTCGATCGAACAAGGGATTCTTTTGCGTGTTTATTAATATCAAGACCAGCATCCATCTCACCAACAATTGCATTAAGATCACGATAACTGAAGCCAAGCCCTTCTTTCATCTGCATGCCGATATGGAATTCTAACTCCTCAGGAGTCATCTCAGTCTGTCCGCCTTCAGCAGCAGTTAACTTCTGAGCCTTCAACACTTCAACCCGTACCCGCCTGAAACGCTTGGACAAATCTTTAAGATTAGAAGCAACACCATTGATACAACGAGTACATATAATACGATCACTAAAAAGAGCAGCAATATCAGCACCAAAGGCTAGCATCTTCTTACCGATTTTCTCAGATTCCTTTAAATCCTCACTGCAGGCAATAAATTTCTCTTGAAGAGCTCTGCGCTTTTTGTCAATTTCAAGAGCTGTATCTACATTTGCAAGAAATCGTTTTGTTTCTTTGTTTACAACAGCTGTTTGCGTATCCTGGATACCACGTATTATATTAAATATTTTAACCGTATCTTCTTGTAATTCGTTGGCAATCTCTTCAAGAACCGGAATTGCAAGGGGAGTGGCAAGCACAGCATTCTGAATACGAAGCAAGCCCTCTTCCATCATTCGAGCAAGTTCCAACTCTTCTTCGTGACTGAGAAGTGTCAAGGTGCCCATTTCACGCAGATAAATGGACATCGGATCTACAGCATGCTCACTACCACGCTTTGTACTTCTGGCAAGACGGCGTTGTCCATTTCTTCGGTCAGTGAAAACACCCTGTCGCCTATCACCAACTTTCACATCACGACGATCATCACCCACGCCTTGTGGAAGGGAGACAGAACATACCGTTTCTCCTGATTCAAAGATACCAGTCAAGTCAACAACACTCTCATCGACATCGCCTGACAAATCATCTTTCGTCTGGTTATTACCAACCATTTACACCCCTCCGGTCTCTCGACCACTTTCCACTCAAAACAAAAAAACAGTTCCATCTCAACTGATTAGCACTCATATCTCTATCGGCACGTACAATATCGTAATTTAGAATGATATTCAATCATTTCACAATAAATATTTAAAAAAAAACGATATTTTGCCAATATCGACTGGACCAGCCAGAGCAGAAACTCAAAATAAATCAATATTTTCAGCATATTAGGCTGAAAATTGGAAAGACAAGCCAAAACTAACATCACAATAAAAAAAACAGTGTAAAATAGTATACTTAATGAAATGCTATCAGGGATATCCGACTTTTGCACTACTCACTATACGGAGTATTCAACTGTCGAAGCTCCTGAAGTCGTTTAACCACAGACATTTTTTTTGTGATTAATTGCTGAAGCTCACCCTGATCATCCTGCAATCCACTCTTACTGATTTGTTCATCCAATTCTTTAGATTCCCGTAACAAACCATCTCTTTCCAGCCAGGAAAGAAGTTCTTTTAACTCTCCATCCGTTCCCTGACAGGCCAACTCTGCGGTACCAGGAGAAGAATTCAGTAAAATATTTGAAACCAAGACTCGTTCCTCACCCTTCGGCAATTTGGCCAATAGCTCCTCAGGCTCCACTTCTTTCTGTTGCTCAAGCAGTGCAAGCAACTGTAATAAAAGTACCTCGCCAATTGTTCCATCAAGGCAATCCCTCAATCCAGCTTTACTTAACTCCTTTGCAGATTCCGGATAGAGCACAAGATGAGTAAGCAGACGTTTTTGTGATGCTGCTAATGGCATAAGTCTCCTCTCTGGAGGACGAATCGGTGCTGGTCTTTCCATGGGAGGTGGAATCGAAGCTTCCGCTCTTGGCATGGATGAACCGAGTTCTTCTGCACTAATACCGATCTTTTCACTGAAATGGGAAAGCATGAGGGAGCGTTGTAAAGTTGATGTCGCAGATTTTATAAGAGGCTGCAGGGCCGCTACAATACGAGTTTTCCCATCTAATGTAAGGCCATGTTCATCCACAAGTTGTTTCAATGCGAATTCAGGCAAAGGCATTGCCTGATCAAGTAAAACATTGAGCGCATCCAATCCTTCCTCCTGAATAAATGTATCCGGATCATGCCCCGTGGGAAGGAGTGCCACTTTACCTGCTATCTGTTCACTCAAAAACAGGGGTACTGAACGCATAGCCGCCTTAACACCTGCCTCATCTCCATCAAAAAGGAGCACACATTCCTCTGCAAAACCTTTCAGTAATTTAAGTTGTTGAGTCGTAAGTGCTGTCCCCAGTGGTGCCACCACGTTTGGACAGCCATGAACAACGAGGGAAACCAGATCAAAGTTCCCCTCCACCAGAATTGACTGTTTACGACGCCTGATTTCATTACCCTGCTGATATAAACCAAGAAGAGATGCTGACTTATTAAAGATCAGGCTTTCAGGGGAATTCATATATTTTGGCTGACCCTCACCAATGATGCGACCACCGAATCCGACCACCCTTCCCTGTCGATCGTAAATTGGAAAAAGTACCCTGTCTCTGAAACGATCGTATGTGCCACCACTCTCCTTATCGACAAGAAGACCGACTTCAATTGCAATCTGTTTTTCTTCTTTCTCGAGTTGAGACCCAAGAAAATTCCAGCCTGCGGTGTCTGGAGAAGGAGCATAACCAAGCCCAAATTTTTCCTGAATATCAATGGGGATTTTTCGTTTTTCAAGGTATTGCCTCGCATTTTTTGCCTGAGGAGACTCAACCAGAAGTTTGCGGAAGATCGCCGTAGCCTTCAAATTTATAGCGTACATGAGCTTTCGCTTGCGACTCTTTTCACGTTCCTGTGGAGATTGTGGCCGCTCGGGAATCTCCACATTGTAACGTCTGGCCAACTCTTTTAAGGCCGCAGGGAAATCAAGATTGTGATACTTCATCTGGAATTCCAACACATCACCCGATGCGCCACAGCCAAAGCAATGATAAAACTGTTGACCAGGATGTACGGAAAAGGAGGGCGTTTTTTCGTTGTGAAAAGGACAACAGCCTAAGAAACGTACTCCTGCCCGTTTCAACTCAACACACTCTCCTA
>DAOVZA010000274.1 GCA_030635405.1 Desulfocapsa sp. | reverse complement strand
CCTCTCACCAACAAATCCATCAACAATACGCTATGCTTCCACAGGAAGTTGCTACGTATAGTGGTGACCTTCACACCGCTACAGGAATAATGCCATCCTTTGGATGTGGAGATATGATAGTAGAAGTCATGCAAAGTTATCAGAAAGATAAAAACAGTGACTTTTTCAGTGATTATCTAGCCTGTATCCGTGGAAATGTCCGAATGGACGATAGAAAAGATCTTGAATCCAGTCTGATAGTATGGGAAGACGATCATGTTATACTCTTTGTTCCCAAAGCACAAACATCCCAATGGGAACTGCAGCTTATTGCAAAAGAGAATATAGATGGAGAAATCATAGGTAATATCCTGGAAGCTGATACTGCTTCCAGAATATCACTTAATCGAGGGATATTTCTGGCCCAAAAAGCCCTAGCAGGTCTTGGAGCCAGAATGGTTACTTCAATTGAATATCCAAAACGAATTGGTAAGGCAGGGGCGGCAGGACAACATCTTCTCTACAGCCTTCTACCCAAATTACCGCAATCTCCCGGAGCCTTCAGTGAAGCACAACTTCGCTTTATTAACGGCCATTACCCGGAGGATTTCGCAACAGTTTGCAGACAACAACTACAAAAAGTGAACAAATAAGATAATTAATGCTCTGTTTGACTCAGTCGTGGTCTCAAAACCTTCTGGATTCCCAACTGTTCCTGGATATTTATAACCAACGGACCTGCAATATTAGCATCTATCAAAGTTCCGTTGCTTTCCTCTTTCTTCTTCAGCATTAGAAAAACACCAATATCCAGAGGATTATCTGCTTTAATTGTTTTCTGTTCTACATCACTTAGAAAAATATCATAGTTCAAGTCATAGGCCGTTGGGTCTACCAATGTGAAAGTAACAGAAGGTGATTCACATGATTCAAGCCAATATGCAGAAACTTTTCCATCATCCTTGTGAAAAATCTTGAAAGTAGTGTATTCTTCAAATCCAGGAATACCCTGAGGAAATGTAATGACTTTTTCTGATTGGATTGAAGGTTGATGTGTTACTCTGCTTTGCATACTCATAATCACTCCCTGATTATTTTTTTAAATAAGTCGTAAAAAATTCCTAACAATAATTATATCGGCATCAAAACATATTAAAATTAGACTTTTCTTTACTGGAGTTAATGTAATGGATTCGAATGGATTTTTTGGAAACTGGGGTGGAGCATACATCCCTGAGGTACTACATCAAACATTTCAAGAACTTAAAGTTGAATATGCCAGATGCCGCAAAGACCCGGATTTCTGGCAGGAATATTTAACACTGATGTCAACATATTCATGTCGTCCTACCCCGCTCACTTACGCTGAAAACCTCACGCATCACTTTGGTGGAGCAAAAATATATATCAAACGTGAAGATCTTAACCATACAGGTGCTCACAAAGCAAATAATGTAATGGGACAGGGTCTGCTCGTTAAGCGCATGGGTAAAAAGCGAGTCATAGCAGAAACAGGTGCCGGTCAGCACGGTATGGCCACAGCTACAATGGCTGCCAAATTTGGACTGGACTGCACAATTTATATGGGTGAAGAGGATGTCCTTCGGCAGAGACCCAATGTGTTCTGGATGGAAAAGATGGGAGCAACCGTTATACCGGTAAAAGATGGATCCCGAACCTTAAAAGATGCCATTAATGAGGCATTTCGTGACTGGGTAACAAACGTTGAAGATACTCATTATGTTTTTGGTACCGCATGTGGGCCTGCCCCATTCCCTGAAATGGTTACCTGGTTCCAATCTATAATTGGAATTGAAGCAGCCGATCAAATTATTAAATACCACGGAAAAATGCCTGAAAAAATCTACGCTTGTGTTGGAGGAGGCTCTAATGCAATGGGTATATTCAAACGATTTCTCGATGAACCAAATATAGAACTCGTTGGTGTTGAAGCAGGAGGTTATGGTGCCGACAGTGGTGCTCATGCCATACGCCTCTCAAGCCCAGATGCTACACCGGGTGTTGCACAGGGCTATAAGACCATGTTCCTCCAGAATGATGATGGCCAAATGAAACATACTCACTCTGTAGCCGCAGGACTTGACTATGTTGGTGTTTCTCCAATACTGAGTGATCTCTGGGAAAACAAAAAGGTTCGTTTTGAATCAGCAACTGATGATGAAGTAATGCAGGCTCTTGATCTCACTATGAAACTTGAAGGAATCATTCCGGCTCTTGAATCATCCCATGCTTTTGCTGGCGCGTTCAGGGAAGTTGGAAAACTTTCACAGGATGAAGCAATAATAATCAATCAATCAGGGCGAGGTGACAAAGATATTTTCACCATTGCTCACGCCTTTGAAGATCCATCATGGAAACAGTTTATCATTGACCGTGGTAAAGAATACAGTAAAAGTTAGCCAACAGTGTGTACTGAAATCACACTGTTACCCCACTCAATTACCTGAATACTTTTAAAACCATCTGAAACAGGATTTAATATGCAGTTAGAACAACAATTACGCAATAAATTAGAAGAAAAAGACATTCTTCTTATGACCCATATTGTACTTGGCTACCCTTCACTTGATGTGAACCGTGAAGTCATTCAGCAGATGGTTGCCAATGGAGTGGATTGCATTGAAATGCAGATCCCTTTTTCAGAACCTATGGCCGATGGCCCCGTCATCTTAAAAGCTAACCAGGATTCCCTTGCCGAGGGAACCACCGTTGAAGACAGTTTTCAATTTGCAGCAGAAATGGCCAAGACCCATGACATCCCCTTTCTCTTTATGACCTACTACAACATCATTTTCAAATATGGTGAAGAAGCCTTTATGAAAAGAGCTGCGGAAATTGGGATAAAAGGTTTTATCGTTCCGGATCTTCCTCCTGAGATGGGTAAATCATTTCTAGCAACAGCCAAAAAGTATGAGCTTTCTCCTATTCTTATCTATGCACCAACATCTACTGATTCACGTATGAACGAACTTGCAGGTCATGGCACTGGCTTTATTTATTGCGTAGCACGACGAGGAGTCACAGGAAAGAAATCAGAGTTTGATGAGAATTTTGATGAATACCTTGCCAGATGCAGGGCTGCAACGAAGCTCCCTCTTGCCGTTGGTTTTGGAATACAGAGCAAGGAAGATATTGAAGCATTAAAAGGGAAAGCCGATATGGCAGTTATCGGCTCTCGTACTATTAAACTGGTAGAAGCAGAGGGTGCTAAAGCAGTAGGTCCTTTCATTGCCGGACTACGCTAGAAAGATATCGAGCTATACTGATCTGTGTTTACGCCAATTGGGATGAGTAATACCAAATTTCTTAACTTTGTAATTCAGCGCTCTTGGACTTACCCCAAGCTTTACTGCTGCATTTTTCTGTATCCAGAGACATTCTTCAAGAGCATCTAAAATCATCTGTTTCTCTTGTCCGGCAAGAGAGCTGCCAGTTGTAATAGCAGTACTTCCCCCCCTTACAATTTCTCCTTTTTCAACAGGTAAAGAAAGATTATAGGTATCAATCAGCTCATCATCTTCAAGAATCACCGCCCGTTCAATAGTATTGGCAAGTTGTCGAATATTCCCGGGCCAACTATACTGTTTCATTTTATCCAGGGCATTATCAGTAAAACCACGAACATCACTTCCAAGAGACTTAGCGTATTTATGCAGTAAATTCTGGGCAAGTGGAATCAAACATTGCCGTCTTTCACGCAGCGCAGGAAGGCGAATAGGCAAAACATTGATTCTATAATAGAGATCTTCCCTAAACTTTCCGCTACGAATCTGCTCCGGAAGATCCTTATTGGTTGCAGCTATAACACGCACATCTGCATAGATTGTTTTATTACCACCAACACGCTCAAAACATTTCTCTTCCAAAACCCGCAGTAATTTTGTCTGAAGTGCAAGACTAATCTCTCCAATTTCATCAAGAAAAAGAGTCCCCCCGCTGGCCTG
>DAOVZA010000302.1 GCA_030635405.1 Desulfocapsa sp. | reverse complement strand
CTTTTTTAACAGCAACATCGTTTGTATTTTTTGCCTGATCCACAGGGGCACGGAGTGTTCCTTCCAACTTTTTCAGTTTGTGATTCTGTTTCTCCATCCAGATAATACCAGACATTATCTTCTTTGATGAAACTGGATTTCTCATGAAGTTTACAGAGATGTCCTCCACTTAAAAAACGTGCAGTAAAGCTTACAAATACATCACTGTCATTGCCTGTACCATCTTCACATTCTTTAATTTCAAGGCTTAGCCATTGGATATTATCATCTTCAGTGTGAATTTCTTTTGGCCGTGTTTTTTTGGCCCAGCTGTCCATTAGATACTGATTGTCTGCGAGGGTGAATGCTGTGTATCTTGAGCGCATCAATTGTTCAGCTGTTTTTGCGGTCTTTTGACCCTGGATAAATGGTTTACAGCAATCAGAAAAAGGAAGGTCGCTGCAGCAGGGGCATTTGGCATCTTGTTTTACTTCTTCCATTGAGTTGCTCATCTTTTCATGCGAACCAGTTTAATCGTAAGTAGAACAAAGGGTGCTGAATGATAAAATAGGTCAAAAATATCCAGTGGTCTTTTGAGCTCTCCTTGACTGAGCATTCTAAGCTTTTCCACAATATGAGGTTCTGGCACAAACGGAGCAAAACCCAGTAGAAGGCAAAAGAAGATGATCCCTATAAGTGGGAGTTCGTCGATAAATCGCATGGTTTTTCCTGTTGATTTTAGAGGCGCGGCAGACGTTTTAAGGATAATTGCTGAGCCACTTGAGTTGCTGTCTCTTCAATTGAACTGCCATCTGAGACGATGATTGGAATATTGTAATTTAAAAAAATCTGATTGGCTTGACTCAGTTCATTTGAACAGGTTCCAAGCTTAGCGTAACTACTGTCTTTATAACGCTTTTGTCTTACGAAATGAAGTGTTTCAGGTGTTGTGGAAAGGCCAATGGCTCGTGCCTTATTTCGTACAATGTCATTTGGTAAACGGTAGGAATCAAGGTCCTCTGCGACAAGTGGATAGTTAGCAGCTTTTATTCCCATTTGTGTTGCAAGGTAAACTGAGATGGGGGTCTTTCCAGAACGAGAGACACCGAGTAAAATAACCTCAGCTTCGTCGTAGTCTTTCATGCGTGTGCCATCGTCATGGGAAATGCAATACTGAATGGCATTAACCCGTCTTCCCATGGTTGAATCGTCAAGATGTCTGGCAGTTCCTGAAATCCGAATTGGTTTAGCTTCAAGAACTGCTCCCAATCGGTCAAGCTCCTTATCGTAGATATCAAAAAATTCCACCTCAGGAACATCAAGAATCGAGATGATTTCTTTGTCCATTATGGTAGAAAAAATTACGGGAAAGCGGCCGGTAGATTGAGCGAGAATGTGTTCAAGTGCTTTGCGTGCATCTTCCATGGTACGAACAAATGGAAGTTTCTCTACATTGAAACTGACCTCAGGGAATTGGCAAAGGAGTGACTTTCCAAGATCTTCTGCTAAAATTCCAGTGCTTGCTGACAGGTAATACACATCTTTTGAATGCCACATTTGCTTGTCTCCGAAGTAACTATGTTTTATAATCTTTTGTTCTTTTCCCTTTGTATCAGAAAAATGACTCGCCTGAAAGTCTTCTCTTGTAAATGTAGCTTCATTTAAAATATGGCTAAACTTTTAAAATTACTTTCCACCTATTCTTTTTTAGGCTTGATCAGGTATTTGCGGATGCGTGTGATGGGTAAAGAATTACTCGTAAACGGCAGTTGTAACTGCTGTGGTGATTGCTGCAGAAAGATTAATCTTGAAGGAGAAAGGGGATGGCTGCGCTCAGAAAAAGATTTCCTTGATGTTCTACAGGATTACCCGGAATATGAGCGTTTTGTGATGACAGGAAAAGATGAGCAGGGCTTTTTGCAATTTTCATGCAGCTGGCTAAATGAAGAGGGGCATTGCCGTGACCATGAAAATAGATTGGCTCTTTGTACAAACTTCCCTGATAAAAGCCTTCATTTTTGCGGAGGGGTCTTGCCACCAGGCTGTGGGTTTGCTATCAACGAAGTACGTCCTTTCAGTAGCTATCTTGCTGATGTTGAGAAGGAGGCGGGTGATAAATGAAACGTATTTTGATTCTTGAACCTTATTATGGTGGCTCCCATAAATTATTCTTAAAGGGCTTACAAAAAACAGTTGAAGCCGACTACATCTTTTTAACTTTGCCAGCGCGCAAGTGGAAGGTGAGGATGCAGTTTTCTGCTTTCTGGTTTGTTCAGGAAATTCAAAAGATGGATCAGGATAACAGACGATTTGATACTGTGCTTTGCTCTACCTTTGTTGATGTTGCCGTTTTACGATCTCTTCTTTGTTCCGTTGCTGGCTGGAATCCTAGTGCACGGATAAATACTTATTTTCACGAAAATCAGTTTGCGTACCCGAGTCAAGTGAAAGCCATCGATGACAGACAGTTCACCGCGATTAACCTTAACACAGCGATGGCTTCAGATTTCTGTGCATTTAATTCAAACTATAATCTTGAGACTTTTCTTGCTGCAATCTCAGTTTCATTGAAACGATCAACCGATATGAAGCCACTTAATTGTGTCGAGGCGATACGTAATAAAAGTGTGATTTTGTATCCTGGAATGGATTATTCCTCCATTGATTTAAGAGGTAAAGTGAAGCGACAAAAAGGCGATCATGCCGAATCACCTGTCATAATATGGAATCATCGCTGGGAGCACGATAAGGGACCGGAACTCTTTTTTGAGGCACTTTATAGGTTGCAAGAGCAAAAAATACAATTTCGCATTATTGTAATGGGACAATCTTTTGCTAATAAGCCCCCCTGTTTTGAGGAGGCGGCCAAACGATTGTCGAAAGAAATACTTCATTTTGGATATGTCGAAACCAGAGAAGGGTACACAGAATTGCTTCATCAGGGTGACTTGATTGTGTCCACTGCAAGGCATGAGTTTTTTGGGATTTCTGTTCTAGAAGGAATCCGAGCTGGCTGTTATCCACTACTTCCGAAAGATCTTTCCTATCCTGAACTATATGATGAGAGATTCTTGTATAAACCTGGAAAACTCTCTCAGAGACTTGCTGAATATGTAATGCATCCACTCAAGTTAGGAAATGATTTGTCACATGATTTAACTGAGCGTTTTGAGTGGCTGCAATGCAAGGAACATTATCAGAAATGGTTGTTTGAATAGTATATGGAGAAAAAATGAAATCAAATATCGTGTTAATCGGATTCATGGGTGTGGGTAAGGGAAGAACAGCCCGAATGCTCGCTGAAAAAACAGGAATGTTTGCCGTTGATTGTGACGATCTAATAGAGAGTTTTGCAAATGAGAAGGTGAAAAAAATATTTGCTAGCTATGGAGAAAAACATTTCCGGGAACTTGAAAAACAGGTTGCCGTCTGGCTCGAAAAGCGTGTCAGTAAAACCATTGTTTCCACTGGAGGCGGCTTTTTTAATGTCCCGAATATTCGTAAAATTGGAAAAATTGTTTATCTTCATTCAGAATTTGATCAGATACTTGATGGTATTAATGCGCATCCAAATGCAAAAAAGAAAATTAAAAAACGTCCCCTTTTACAAGATCTTAAAAATGCTCGTGCCTTGCTTGAAAAACGGCTACCAATTTATCGTGATCTCGCTGACCTTG
>DAOVZA010000208.1 GCA_030635405.1 Desulfocapsa sp. | reverse complement strand
TTTGGATTTAATGCAGTATCCGGCATCTGATAGATCATCTGCATCTTCCGTAAATCTTCTTTTTTTCTTTTTTTAAGCTCGTATGGTAATTCCTTTCCAAGAAACGATATTTTTCCATTTATTGCCGGTAGAAGACCGGTGACAACCTTTGCAAGAGTGGATTTACCACTACCGGACTCCCCAACCAGAGCAACTGTCCTGCCTTTTCTGACAATGAGATCAATATTTTCCAGAACCTTGTTCTTCCCGGTATAACTTGCCGCGACATTCTCAATGTTCAGGATCACATCCATTTTATCGGTTATGGGTTTTTCCTCTCTGGTACTTCGAACATTCAGTAGTTCTCTGGTATATTTTTCTTTGGGATTACTCAGTAACTGCTCAGTTTTACCTTCTTCCACAAGCCGACCATTTCTCAGTACCATGATCCGATGTGCCACCTGTGCTACAACGGCTAAATCGTGCGTAATATACAGGGCAGCCCTGTTCATTCTTTCAGTGACTTCTTTAACAGCGGCAAGAACCTCTATCTGGGTAGTGACATCCAGAGCTGTTGTTGGCTCGTCAAAAACTATAATATCAGGTTTGCAGGACATGGACATTGCCACCATGGCTCTTTGCAGCTGACCGCCGGAGAGTTCGTGGGGATATCGATTCCCTATCTTTTCAGGAGTCGGCAGGAACAGACGTCTGTATATTTCAACAGCTTCTCCTTCAGCCTCGCTAGCGGACATAAGTCCATGCTGAACCGGTCCCTCTACGTACTGTTTTATAATGCGGTGGGATGGATTAAATGATGCCGCAGCGCTTTGAGCCACATAAGCAATTTTTGATCCTCTTACTTTTCTCAGATCTTCATCCGTTGCTCCAAATAACTCTGTCCCGTCAAGGTTGATAGATCCTGATGCCAGCCGGCATCCCTGACGGGTATAGCCCATGGCAGCAAGACCTATTGTTGATTTTCCAGCACCGGATTCACCAATCAACCCAAGAACTTCACCTCTTTTAAGGGTCAGGCTAATATTACGGACAATGGGTTGCCATTTGTCTTCAAAATGGGCTTCGATGTTCAAATTTTTAATTTCGAGTAAATTCTTCATATTATTCATGCAAACCGCTTGATAAATGCAGAAACCAATCGACAATCAAATTGACACCTACGGTTAAAAGTGCAATCGCTCCAGCCGGGATTAAAGGGGTGTAAATACCAAAAGTAATTGCCCCGGCATTTTCTCTAACCATCCCGCCCCAATCTGCAAGCGGAGGTTGCAATCCAAGACCGAGAAAACTTAAGGATGCAATAAAAAGAAAGACAAAACAGAACCGTAAACCAAATTCCGCCATAAGCGGTGGCATGGCATTGGGTAGGATTTCATGGCGAATAATCCACCAGAGTCCTTCTCCTCTCAATCTGGCTGCTTCTACAAATTCCATAACTTCAATATCCATGGCAACTGCCCGGGAAAGTCGGTACACCCTGGTGGAATCGAGCAGAGCAATGGTGAAAATCAACGTAGGGATGGAAGATCCCATAACAGACAATATCATCAAAGCAAATATGAGCGTTGGAAAGGCCATGATGACATCAATAAGTCGGCTTAGTACCTGATCAGTCCACCCACCCTTTACAGCAGCAATGAAACCGAGCGATGAACCAAACAAAAAGGAAAGAAATGTGGTTATGAAGGCAAGGGCAATGGTATTTCTTGCACCAAAAACCATCCGTGTAAAAAGATCCCTGCCGATATGGTCGGTACCGAGGAAAAACTGGCTGGAAAAGGCTTCCCACACATCTCCCACCAGGCTAGTTTCCTCATATGGTGCAATTAATGGGGCAAACAGGGCAACCAGAATGTTCAAAGAAACAATCCCCATTCCGATACGTGCGGATAAAGGTGCCTGGCGTAATAGTTTAAGCAAATCTATAGTCCTGTTAAATTTCAGATTGTCTCAATCTGGGATTAGAGAGCATGGAAAGGATATCTGCTGCCAAATTAAGAAATATAAAAACAATTGAAAAGATCAACCCGGAAGCCTGCACCACCGGAAGATCTCTCTTAGCGACTGAATCGACCAGAAGTTGTCCCAGCCCGTGGTATACAAATACAACCTCCACGATCACAACACCAACGATAAGATAAGCCAGATTGACCGCAATGACGTTTATAACAGGGGAAAGCGCATTGGGAAATGCATGATGAACAATAACCCGCAACCGTTTTACCCCCTTAATCTCTGCCATCTCTATATAGGCACTGGCCAGTACATTGATTATAGCCGCTCGTGTCTGACGCATCATATGAGCTGTTACCACGCAAGTAAGTGTTAAGGAAGGAAGTAAAATTGCGTATATTTTAGCAAAAAATCCCATATTTTTATCTATGATAGCAAGACTTGGAAAGATATTGAATTGAACTGAAAACAGAGCAATTAAAATATATGCGATAAAAAATTCTGGAAAAGAAATGAATGAAAGAGTTGTGGTTGAGATCAGCTTATCAAAGAAAGTGTTTCTGTAGAATGCGGCTAGCATGCCAAGAAAAATTGCCAGAGGAATTGCGATGACAGAAGTAACAAGGGCGAGAAACATCGTATTGCCAAAACGCCAGCCGATTAAATCAGCGACGGGTCTACCATTGGCAAGAGAAGTACCAAAATCACCCTGGACAAAATCATTTAGCCAGGTGCCGTATCGAATATGAGGGGGTAAATCCAGTTTGAGCTCTTTACGAAATGCCTCAACTGTTTCAGGTGTGGCCGATTGTCCGAGAACTGTTTCAGCTACATCGCCAGGCAACAGCTCAACACCAACAAAAATGATCACCGAAATAAAAAAAATGGTGACCAGGCTTGTAGCGCAACGTTTCGAAACAAGTATTAAAACATTTTTCATATAAATTAATGTACCTGTAAACCGTTAGAGCAATCAATTACACACGCCTCCTTGCCATAGAAGGGTAGACTTTACTGGTCGGGTCTGGTTATGACTCAGGGCCATTGTGGAAAAACTCGAAAGGGAGAGCGACAAGTCTTGAGTGAATAGATACAGGTTCTAAAATGCATACAGAGCCCTATATTTCTGCACAAACATAACTTTTTTCAACTAATTTGTCAATTGCGTCAAGTTCTTGTGTCTGTTGTGATGCACGATATGAAACAAGAGTAGGCAGGAAAGGTTGGTAGCGGCAAGGTCAAATAGTGTGCATCAGAAAGATACAGTTGAGGGCACTATTGGTATTTCCTGCAATGCCTTCTCGAATTATCGGTTAAAAACTACCTGCACAGGTTACAGCGATTTCTTTTCCTCGTGGAATGATTTGGGTTTCAACCTCTTGCATGGTATTATAATGTATAGAGTAGCTGCACGGTTACAAACCTGACAACTAACTGAAGGAGAACCACCCATGGCTCAGCCAGAGCAACGTGCCGATAAAAGGATACCATATGAAGATACTGTTGTTTTTCGCTCAGAGACAACCATTATGGAAAGTGCACTGGATATCAGTAATATTAGTATGAGTGGAGTGTATGTGCTTACAAAACACCCACTCGATCTGGGAACAAAATGCTCTCTTGAGATAAAGTTACGCAAAGATAATCAGCTCGTTACCTTGCTGATTGGAGGAGTGGTATCCCGTGTTGACGACAAGGGACAAGGTGTTGAATTCACGGAAATTGGAGAAGAAAACAGTGCAAAATTGCAAGAAGTATTGTCGCTGAGAACCCATTAAGCGTTTGAATGCTCCAGGCTTGTGAAAGTGCTCAATCCCCTGCGTTTTAATGGGTCAATGTCACGCTTGGCAACATAATAATAAGGTAGGACATTAAATTAAATCCTGAAAATTGTCTTGTTGCGTCCTGAACCTTTTGCCTCATATAATAATTTATCAGCCCGGTTTAAAAGCTCATCAAGGTTCTTGATTGTTTTGTCTATTCTTACAATCCCTATGCTAATAGTACATTGTACCAAATCGCCATGTTCAGTCCTGATTTCTAACTGTTCAACTTTTTTCCTGATCAATCCGAGATTATCCAAGGCATCCTCTTCAACAGAATATTGATCAATAACAGCAAACTCTTCCCCTCCGAGTCGCCCAAAGATCGCTTCTTCATTGAGATGCTCACTGATTGTTTCAGCCACAGCCTTTATCACTAAATCACCACTTGGATGGCCATACGTATCATTAATCTTTTTAAACTTGTCGATATCCATCATGGCTGCATATATATTCAGAGGATTCGCTATAAATTTTTTAGTCGCCAATTCAAAAAATTTGCGGCGATTATAAATCCCCGTCATAGAATCATAAGATGCAAGATAATCAAGTTTTGCTACCATCTCCTGCAGATTTTTAGTTCTTTCGTTTACCTTCTTATCCAAGGTACGAATATTCTTTTCGATTGTGTCCAGCATTCCATCAAACGTCTGTGCCAAAGTTCCGATTTCATCATCAGACTGGATTTGGCTCCTGACATTTAAGTCACCGTTTTTAACCTGCAAAGCTTTGTGTGACAAAATTTCAATTGGCTTCAGTAATTTTTTAAACAAATAGGCACTTAGAAATAGTGACAGTGAAAGCAGTATAAAAGAGACAATCCAAATATCTTGTTTCAGGTTATCAGCTGTTGAATTGATTTCCGCAATATAAGCTGAGCTGCAGATGTACCAATCAAACTCACTATTATAATTGATCCATGACACCTTATCGTAAATATAATTGCCTTTATCGCTAGGCTTATCCCAGGAATAATAAAGAACTTTGTTTCCTGTTTTATAAGCATCAACTAAATCATTAAAAATAAAGCTGTTTTTCCCTGGATTCTCCAGTGTGAGAATGTTTTTCCCCTCAATATTAGAGTTGGGGTGGAGTTTCATATTTCCTTTTGAGTC
>DAOVZA010000350.1 GCA_030635405.1 Desulfocapsa sp. | reverse complement strand
TTACGCCTGTTTTTATAGCTGCAAGCCTTCTTATCCTTTCAAGTTTCTTTTTTACTGCAAAAATTCACTGTTAATCGCGGATTGTTCCCAATACATGCAGTATTTCAGGAAGCATTCTTCTCACACACTGCTCTCCCTCCTTAATTGCTTCCTCTGCACGATAAAATTCCAATAAACCAATATGAGAAAGTTTTGGAGTAAGTAAAATATCGGGAGGATCTCCGGCCATTCGACTTCTTGTGATTCTGTCCTGTGTAATATTCACAGAGCCTGCGATGGCCTCAAATAAGCCTGGTGGTTGTTCTTTTTCTTTTGATGATGAAAATACTGAAGCCGTATATTCAGCGACAAGATCGGTAAGCTTACCGACGGTACCTGTATGCTGTTTAGTTATCTTTTTGGGTTTTTGGAAATGTTTTCCGACAATGTCACCATTGAGATTCACTGCAATAACAATATCAGCACCGAGTGCACGGCAGACTGAAATAGGAACCGGGTTGACCAGTCCGCCATCCACAAGCCATCTGTTATTGTTTTTAATTGCAGGGAAGAGACCGGGAAGAGAAAATGATGCCCAGACTGCTTCCAGAATCGAACCTTCTGTTAACCACACTTCCCTGCCCGTTTCAAGATCAGTTGCCACCGTTGCATATCGTTTGGCAAGATCCTCTATCACCGATTGATCATTTGCAACGTATTCATTTAAAAAGAAGTGAAGTCTATCGGTGTTGACGAAACCGTTTAGTGAAGTGTTGATCTCAAAAAATCTTGCAGTTTCAAACTTCGTTAAAGAACAGACCCATTCTTCAAGTTTTTTGAGGTTATTTGATACATAGGACGCCCCGACTAGAGATCCGATGGATGTACCAGAGACAATGTCGGGGGTGATTCCTTCGGCGGTGAGTGCATTAATGACACCTATGTGTGACCATCCGCGTGAGGAACCACTTCCAAGGGCTAAGCCGATTTTCATTTTGAACTCACTGCTGTGTGATTATGCTTATTCATCACAGACATGCGATTCAGAAAAATCAAAGTCATCTTCAAAGGATTGTTCTTCCATTCCTGGAATTGCAAGTCCTTTTGTTATTTCACCACACTTTTCCATCTGTTTCAGCGCAGGGTTCTTCATCATTTTTTTGCCGAAGGCTACGGCTTTTTTCTGTGCTTTTTTTCGTTGGCCACTCTGGCACAACGTCTCAATTTCTGTGCTGAACTTCTCGGACTGCTTTTCGAGAACTCCAAGTTCAGCCTGGTCAACTTTTTCCATACATTGCTGCATTTCCTGCATTAACTGCATCATCTTCTGCATATCAATTCCATTCATGCTCTGATTCTGGGCATTGACTGTAAATGGGAATATTAAACACAGAACGGTAAGGATAACTTTCATCATGGTTTTCTCCTATATATAAGTACAAGTGGTAAATGTTGTATCGTTAGTGATACCTGTTGCCCTTAAGTATCATCACCTTTCCAACTCGTCAATTACTTTATTCAAAGCAGCTTTGACACACCGATTTGTAGGATTACGACACATGTGTCGGGGTAAAACTACACCTTTTGAGACATGTGCCACATGTGTGATGTCTGCTGGCTTGGCACACAACATATGTGTGGCGATGTCTTTTTTGTGTGACCCGGCTATTATTACTCTGTTATATAAGTATGTTATGGTAGTTTGAAAAATATAATTACACTTTTGACGAAACTGGCATCCTTCCTGCTACATACAAAGCAAGAAAACGAAAGAGTTTAGCTACTAAAACTAAAACGGAGGACACCATGACTACAAATACAAATACAACAACCGCAACAAAAATCGAAGCTGGATACGAAACTTCAACATTTGCTCTCGGCGCAGGAATGACCATGGCCGCCCTCGTTGGAATCTGGGGATTTGCCTGTCTTACAAGCGCAATGATCAGCTTAGGTCCTTTGAATGTAGTTAAAGGTTACTTAACAGCAGTAATTGGCTAATAATTAAAATAAATCTCAAGAATATAAACGAAGACGAAAAAGGATATCACAATGAAACAGAATACAAAAAACACTACAAGCTCAAGAATAATACTCGCCGCCGGTTCCATGATGTGTCTCTGGGTAGGAGCAGCTCTTGTAAGTGCCCTTTCTTCAGTAGGTTGGTCAGTAAGTGAGCTTGCCGGACAATATATGGTAGCAATCGGAATGGTAAAACCACTGCACACACTGGTAGATTACTACACCCATATAAAAGGTATTGAGTATCTGATTTGTGTAGCCTTCTTTGTAGCCTTCCCAGTCTTCTTTAAATTTGTAAACAAGACTCCTGCAAAGGTTGCTGCTGTAAGTCACAAGTAATAAAAGATAAAACTTTAGAGTTCTTCTCCAACCTCAGATCTTACGAATGTTATGTTCGTAAGATCTGGGGTTTTTGTGTTTTATTAACAAAAAGAAAATCTGAGTCAGTATGAATAATGAAAAAGTCTTGTCTCAGTTAGCTATCCTGTATTCCACAGAGAAGAAAACCTAAAATGGGGCCGCATTTATCTTCGCAGGCAAGATAGAACTGTCCCTGGTGCCTGCTTGCAGATTTATTTGTTCTGCCCCAATAGAATTCGGCAAGTCCCAATGGTCGAAGATTATGTAAGGCTGCATAATTGAGAAGTTTGGGCGCGCAACAATCTCCGGTTCCGGTGGGGATGCCACGGTTTTGTGGGAAAAGATCAGATAGAGTGCATTTTTGCCCATTGAAATTATTGAGTTCGTAAAGGGCATGAATATCTTTCATCAATTTTCTGGACAGCAGTTTGCGTTTCTGTAAAATAGCTTGCTTAGCAAGTGGATCTTTGATTGTTTCAGCATTTCGTCCTAGCGCTTTGATCTGCTTTTCTATTGGATCATTGAGGTTATGGAACGTCTGCACATCAAAAAGTGGTGGTGCCCAACCATCTAGTTGCCATTGACCATTGTATTGTCCTGAAAAGGCTTTTATTGTTTGTGTCTCTCCCCCAGGTGTTCGGCAGACGAGGACACCAAACATTTTCCCTCTAGCCTCTCCATTAAGGTATTGAACGCCAAGCTCTTGATCGATACTTGCCATTAGATCTTTTGCAGCTGCAATGGCAGGTTGCCGAGGGATAGAGTGTATACAATTACAACTATAGCAAAAAGCCTCCTGCTCAGTATAATTTTGAAAAATCATACTCTAAGTAAACTGTATCACTGTTCCAACAGGTGCAAAACGAAATGTTTTACCCATGGCTTGTGCCA
>DAOVZA010000226.1 GCA_030635405.1 Desulfocapsa sp. | reverse complement strand
TTCCCGTGAACCGGATCGTAAATCTGATGAGGTCTGTTATCAAGGTCGACGCGAAAAGGAAGTTCGATGATACCTTCTTCTCCATCTAACTTGCCATCGAGTATGGCGATATAACGTTTATTAACCTCGCGCTCCTGAAACTGAATAGAGATGTTACGATGAACCTCTTTGGTTCGAGCGATCACTAGCAGCCCTGAGGTATCCATATCCAGACGGTGGACTGATGGCTGTTCGATGCAGTCCGGATACAATGCTTTCACCCGCTCGCTGACACAATCCTGGTTTTCCGGACCACGCCCAGGAACCGAGAGCAGCCCACTGGACTTTACTACAACGACAAATTCGGGTTCTTCATAAATTACCTGCATTGTTTTCATAGAAAAAATTACCTTTAGTATACTCGAGAAAAGAAGACCCATCTCATTCTGTAGAATTGAACTAAAATATATACGTAAACATCTGCTGTTTAGTGTTAACCATAATATGTATCTATAGGATCGCAGCAGTTTCCGCGCTTATGAGGAAACATATTAATTATGCAGTCTCTAACGTCATTCAATCTTGCCTCATCACATCTCTTATACCCTCGCCTTAACATCCACCTATGTAACAATCTTGATTTCCTTTGGAATGAATAATCGAAGTCTCCTTTTTGCAAAGAGCATAATACTTGCCATAGCATTGATTGCTCTATATATTGAATAATACTGTTTGAACAGGTGATGAGCCAGTATCGAATGAATATTCAATTATCTAATCGGATTACTCCATGCAGACACTTTCCCGGAAATTTTTCATTTGTTGTACCATAATTATCTTTTTAATCTCTCTTCCGCTTTCTTCGGTTGTTGCAGGTACTGGAAAAAACACTGAAGGTTGGGGGAATGACGATGAATACAACAAACTCTACAATCCTAAAGAGGCAGATAAACTCAGGGGCACAGTACTCAAATTTACTAAAATAAAACCTCTGCCTGGAATGTCGAAGGCAACGGTGCTGGTTCTTGATGACGATGGCGACAAAATCTATGTCCATTTGTGTCCTGTATGGTTTGCCACTGCAAAGGAAACTGGTATTAAGAGAGGAGATAGAGTGAAAATCAAGGGCAGTTGGGCCGAAATAAACGGTGATGATGTTTTTCTTGCTGCTAAAATAAAAAAGGGGGAACATTATGAATTTAAAGTTCGCCTGACCAAGGACGGTACACCATTCTGGAATATGAGTCCTGAACAATTAGCTATTGAACGCGGGCAATAATGACCGTTTATTCCCAGGAAAATTTAAAGACATTTGCTGAGCTAAGGAGAGAAAAATGAAGGAAGAACGTTTTCGTCTGCAGGTCAGTGAGGTCGATAAGCTCGCTGAGCAATTGCTGCAGCTGGAAAATGAGTTGAACTCCAATATTCCTGTAACTCTCTGGATTAGTGATCTACATGGGGAAGGGGATCGTTTTATGGCAATTCTTCGTGGTCGTTTTGGTATGCTCTACCAAACATGCCGTGAAGCTCTTCCTAATACTTTTAGTGTCGATAAAATTCAGTATCTGACTCAAATTATACGGAAGAAAGAGTATTTTGTTGAAGATAACATTCTCATGGATACCCAGGATGTCATCTTTTGTCTTGTTGAAATTCTCAAATATCGTTTGTCCAATATCCGGCAACGCACCAAGAATATTTTTCCGCCAGAATTTAGAAACACTATAAAACGTTTGATTTCCGGTCTTCCTGTTCCCGATCATGTTTTTGAAGAATCTGTCCTTTCAAAAAGACTCATTTCGCATCTTGCCCATAGTATACGACAGATATTGCTTGATCGAATACTTGTACTTGGTGATGTTTTTGACCGGGGTTCTCAGCCGGATAAGATTATTCGGATTTTATCATCTTCAGCCTACAGGGATATGGTTGATTATGTTTTCGGTAACCATGATATTTTGTGGATGGGGGCAGTTGCAGGGCACAAGTCTCTGGTTGCTGAAGCCATGCGTATTACCTGTCGTTACGATCATTTTGAAATGTTGGAAAGATTGTCTTTTGACAGCTCAAAGCTTGCTGATTTTGCGGTAAGAACATATCCGGTTGAAAAAGTAACAGGAAGAATCAAAGCAAAAACCGACATGGGAAGGAGCATGGAAAAGGCTCTTACTGTTATTCAGTTCAAGCTTGAAGAACAGACCATCAAGAGTTTTCCGGAGTATGAAATGGAATCCAGACTCTGGCTGGATCGGCTTGCTGAAATGTTAAAAACCGGAGACACAGAAGGTCTTAATGATAGTCATTTTCCTACCATCGATTTTAATGATCCAGCTAGGTTAACCACTGAAGAGCAGGATGTAATTGATGATTTGACCCGGCAATTCACCTCCAATACAAAAGTGAAGAGGCTTCTTGGGTACTTCTTTAAAAAGGGTAAGACTTACCATGTTCATAATAACAGTTTAAATATACATGCATTGGTTCCGTCAAAAGCTGATGGTGAGTTTGAAAGCTTTTTAGGACGTCGTGGAAAAGATCTTCTTGATTTTGTACAGGAAACAATTGAACGAGTTGGGAAAAGATACCTTGCTGGAGAAGAACAGGAAGCAAAGGATCAGGCATTGTTTTTCTATCTCTGGTGCGGGCCGAAATCTCCATTTTTTGGTAAGCATGCAATGAAAACCTTTGAGCGGTATTTTCTTCTTGATCCTAAAAGTCATGGCGAAAAAACGCTGTATTGGAAGAAAAATCTACGTACGGATGCTTTTAAACAAAAACTTCAGGAAGAATTTGGGATTCAGCGTGTTGTTTTCGGTCATACGCCTGTTGATTACACCAAGGGGAATTCAATGGCCTCCAAAGATGGGGTGGCAATCAATGTGGATGGAGGATTTGCTGCAGCCTATTATAATCGTGGCCATGCTTTGGTTCACACACCGTACCAGCTTTTTGGTATAATTCTACCGACCCCTGAAGAGATGAAGGAGGCTGCTCAGAATCTGGAATCGGCTCCTCTTGACATTGAGCTCATTGATGAATTCAGGCAACCCATGAAGATTAAAGATACCGCAAAAGGTGTTCTTTTAAAGCAACAGAGTGATGCTTTACTGCGCAGGATTAGGGAATTTTCAAACTTAAATGATTGATCTTAATCTGCTGAAAACTGTTATTAAATTTTGTTAAAACGTCAAATTGGACTGAAGCATGAATATTAATTATGGAATGGAAATTGTCAGGGCTACTGAAATAGCAGCTCTTACCGCCGCAAGAATACAAGGGCTTGGCAATCATGATGATATTCTCAATCAGGCAAGAGCTGCTATTATAAAGACCTTGAACAGGTTGATGATCAACGGAAAAGTCATAAATGACAGGTTCTCTGATCGTGAAGAAATTTGCAAACTTCCGCAAACTCTTGGAGAAGGAGGGCCGGATATGGATTTAATGGTTGTGGCCCTTGAGGCTCAACATGCAGCTGCTGATGGTCGCAATAATTCCACTTCATATACGGTAATTGCAGAAGATGGTTCAATTCAGTCTATTCCCAATTTACCCATGTATAAAATTGTGGTTGGCCCGGGAATAGGTGAGGTCATAGATATTAAAAAGTCTCCCACCGCAAATGTTAAACGGGTTGCCAGAGTATTACGTAAATATACTGACAATGTGACAGTCTGTATTTTAAATCGAAAAAGGCATAAGGGCTTGATCGATGAGGTACGTAATTGTGGAGCCCGAATTAAATTAATAGAAGAGGGTGAGATTTCAGGTTGCTTGGCAGCAATCAATGGTGAGAAAGCTGATATCTATATGGGGTATGGTTATGCTCCTGAGGGTACTGTGGTTGCTGCTGCTATTCATTGTTTAGGTGGATACCTTGAAGGAAAAATATCATATGAGAGTGATTCTGACCGAGAAAAGGCGATGGCTCATGGGATTGATGATTTTGAAAAGGTTTTCAGGGTTGAGGATTTAATCAATTCTCGCAAGATCTCCTTTGCCGCCACAGGGGTTACTGATGGCGAGTTTTTAGAAGGAGTGAGATTTACTGCAACTGGCGCGGTGACCAATTCTTTTGTTGCAAGAAGTGAAACCCGTACTTATCGTAACCTTGTGACAAGACACTTTTTTGATTATAATCCAGTATTTTAACCATATAAAGAAGGGGTTTCATGAAGGGCGCTGAGTTTATGATTAAGCGCGCTGAGTATCGTAAGATTAAAGAAGTACATCTCTTTGAAAAAGTTATTCAGTGGGCAGACGATGATGGGGATACTCTTATTGGTGAGATTGTAGAAAGAGCGCTTGCAGATGATGACGCTGAACGTTGGCTGACCATTCATCCCACTAGTTCTTTTACAGGTTTGACACTCTATTATATGGATATTGTGATGAGTGAAAAAGAGTTGATCGGTAATGATCGTCGACTTCTTATTAAACGATTGAGTGACTACAGTAAACGGCTACTCGGTTAAATTGTTATTTTTTTAACAGCAACATCGTTTGTATTTTTTGCCTGATCCACAGGGGCACGCAGTGTTCCTGCCCACTTTTTCAGTTTCTGATTCTGTTTCGCCATCCAGATAATAC
>DAOVZA010000030.1 GCA_030635405.1 Desulfocapsa sp. | reverse complement strand
CAAAACATTTCTCTTCCACAACCCGCAGTAAATTTGTCTAAAGTGCAAGACTAATCTCACCAATTTCATCAAGAAAAAGAGCCCCCCCGCTGGCCTGTTCAAAGCGACCGACACGAAGTTTATCAGCGCTGGTAAACGCGCCTTTCTCATGTCCAAACAATTCAGATTCGAGCAAATCTTCCGGAATATTAGCACAGTTAATCTTAATGAAAGGCTTATTCCTTCGTGGACTGTTATAATGGACCGTTCCGGAAAGAAAACTTTTGCCAGTTCCAGTGGCTCCGGTGATAAGTATGGTGGAATCAGTTTTAGCAAAACGCTCAAGACTTTTTAGAACCCTTGTCATACTCGGACTAAATGCAATAACATCATCAAAATCATAAACAATATCCTGTTTATGGCGTAAATAAGCAATTTCATTTCGAAGCGCTTTATTTTCCAATGCTTTACCGGTGGCAACCTCAAAACGTACAATCGAAACAGGATGTATCAGATAATCAAATGCACCGCATTTTAGTGTTTCCACTACAACTTCTGGCCTTTCATCCTTACTAATAATGATAATAGGTGTATTGGAGACACTTTGACATACTGTTTCTAAAAGCTGCAGTTCTGCATGGCTGTCTTCTAAAAAGAGAAATATGAGATCGTATTCGTTTCCTTCTAGTTCCCCCAGAAGTTTTTCCTTCCCGGTGCAAAATGTTATAATTGAGCTGGCATCCAAAGCGGTATGTATATTATGGTAACTTTTCTCTGGGATTGAATATGCTAAAATTGAATACATTATTCTCCTCTATATTTAATCGAACAGTAATTTCATATTTGTAACCTACTATAGAAAATAATATGTGAAATAAGTAGTCATTGCAAATGAAAAATTAAAATTTATCGCACTGAAAACTCTGCTCAAAGCATTAAACATAAATGGAACAACTAACATCTGACATACAATATATGAAAAAGGCTCTATCTATTGCCTATTCCGCTTCTAACAAAGGTGAAATTCCTGTTGGGGCAGTCATCACCCTCAATGGAAAGATTATTGGTGAAGGAGAAAACTGTCCCATTTCCAGAAACGATCCCAGCGCCCATGCTGAAATCATTGCACTACGTGATGCTGCCGCGAGACTAGGGAACTACAGACTACCAGGCACAACCCTGTATGTAACTCTGGAACCATGTATTATGTGTATGGGAGCAATTATTCATGCAAGAGTACAAAGGGTGGTATTTGGAGCATACGATCCCAAAACAGGTGCAGCGTGCTCCCGTTATTCCATAGGAAATGACAACCTTCTTAATCACCATATTGAAATTACAGGGGGAATCTGCAAAACTGAAAGTTCAACTCTTCTAAAAAGTTTTTTCAAAGAACGACGCAAGCAAAACAAACGCCTTTCCATATAATTCTTTTTTGATAGACCTCTCTAGTTTTTGATTGCGTAATTTGTCTTCTCAGGATAAAAAGGGCGTCAGCAAAAGGGCATTTTGTTTTTTTGTTTGTGGAGGGGTGGCCGAGAGGCTTAAGGCGCACGCTTGGAAAGCGTGTGTACGCAAGTACCGTGAGTTCGAATCTCACCTCCTCCGCCAGTCGCACAAAGGCCACGTAATTAATTAAAATTACGTGGCCTTTATTTGTACTGATACAGTATTTATTATTGCACAAAGATGCGACAACGAAAATATTTCAAAATACCAATTTTATAACCTGAAATAGTCTTGACGCCACCTTTCGGGTTGTGTATAAATGCTCTTCGGAAGGGATATGTGAAAATGTACCCCTCCAACCAATCTAAAATTTCGTTTTGATAGTCGGGTCCTGTACAATTAAGGATCAGGAACTCCGCCAGGTCTGGAAGGAAGCAACGGTACTGATCTCCTTAATGTGTTACAGGGTGCCCGGCTATCATTTTTTTTGCAGTTCAAATTACTTTATTTTCAATCAACCTTTTAGGTAGGTCTTTTCTATGTCCTATTTGGTTCTTGCCAGAAAATCGCGCCCCCAGGATTTCAATCAGGTTGTAGGACAAACGCCGGTTGTTAAAACTCTGATGAATAGTATTGTCAGAGACAGAATTGCGCACGCCATTCTCTTTTCAGGTGTTCGTGGAGTTGGTAAAACCACCCTCGCCCGCATAATGGCAAAGGCCATCAACTGTGAACAAAAAAGTGATGGCAACCCATGCAATCAATGCCTGTCGTGTAAAGAAATAACAGCGGGATCATCTCTTGATCTCTATGAAATAGACGGTGCATCCAACCGCGGTATTCAAGAAATTCGTGAACTGAAAGAAAAAATTCGATTCCTCCCCACTTCCTCAAAATTCAAAGTAATTATTATTGATGAAGTTCATATGCTCACCACCGAGGCATTCAATGCTCTGTTAAAAACGTTGGAAGAGCCGCCCGATCATGTTTTTTTCATGTTTGCAACCACGGAGTTGCATAAAATCCCCATCACCATTCTCTCGCGTTGCCAGCGCTATGAATTAAAACGAGTCTCAGCAGAAGACCTTACTGATCATTTTCAAAAATTATCTATTGCAGAAGGGGTTGCCATTGAACCTGCTGCACTGAGTCTGATTGTCCGTGAATCGGAGGGCTCTGTTCGAGATGGCCTCAGTCTTCTTGATCAGGTTTTTTCTTACGGTGAATCAAATATAACAGTTGCTGATGTCATTGAGGTTCTTGGTCTGGTATCCCGTGATATAATTCTTGGAATCAGTCGAGCATTACTTAATAAAAATCCAGGAGCTGCATTACAGGCACTTGAAGAAACATTTATCTTTGGAGTGGATTTAAAGCGTTTCACCAGCGATCTGTTAAATGCCTTCCGAACTCTTATTCTTTGTAAGATTGATGGCTGTCAGGAGCTAATCGACATTCCACCTGAAGAAATCATTGAATTCAAAGAACTTGCCGACAAACACAGTCACAATACTCTTCACATGAAACTGAACCTGCTTATGCAGGGCGTGGAAGAAATGCGCTATTCATCCCAACCAAGACTGACCCTTGAAAGTGCATTTTTGCGTATAGTTCAATCGGACGACATCGTACCAGTAACCGAGATTCTAGGAAAACTCGATTCCTTACTGAAAGAAAATTCAGCACCGAAAACAACAGTTACTGAGCCGGTTGTTAAAAAAAAAATCCCTGAAAAAGTAGCTAAAACTATAAATGTTCCTAAACCAGCTCCAAAGCCAACGCCAAAACCTGTGCAATCAGTTTCCCCTCAAAAACAAACTGAACCGCCACTACCTTCAGAACTGCCACCTATTCCTCATGAACAACAAAAGACGGTAGAAAACATAGAAAAACCAATCCCTCATCCTCACCAGCGCGACGTGCGTCGAGACTGGCCCGGATTCATCGAGCATGTAAAGGATAGAAAAGTCTGGATGGCTCAGGATCTGCAACGAACAGAGAGAGTGAAAGAGGTTGATGGTGAGCTTCATCTCCGTTTTGCTGACCAGGCAAACTGCACCCTGCTCCGTCAAAAAGAAAACGTTAAACTTCTGACGGAATTTATTCTCGACTTTTTCCAGAAAGATCTCAAACTTCGTTTCATCACCCCGGAAGAAACCGACAAAAAAGATTCAGAGACCACCGAAAGCCCTCACAAACTCAGACAAAAGCTTGCAAATGACCCTCTGGTAGCAATGGCCACTGAGATTTTCAATGGTCAAATTGGTGATATCCGTGTTGGGCCAAGAAGCAGATAATACTTGCCAAGCTGAATTGCTGGTCTTAGCATAGAACGATACCATATTATTACTTACAACGATAAGCTCAAAAGACACCTACAGATAATAGCACGATAGAGGATCAAAAGATGGACATGAATAGTATTATGCAACAGGCCCAGCAGATGCAGCAAAAAATGGCCACCATTCAGGAAGAATTAAAAAACACAACTGCAACCGGAACAGCTGGTGGTGGCATGGTCACAGTCATAGCCAATGGCAAGAATGAAATTATCTCCATCGAAATTGAAAATCAGATGATTTCTGTGGAAGAGAAAGACATGCTTCAGGATCTCATCGCCGCCGCCACAAATGATGCCCTGCGCAAAGTACAGGCAATTGGTAAAGAAGAGATGTCAAAACTCACCGGTGGAATGAATATCCCTGGTATTTCCAATATGTTTTCATAAAATTTTACAAATCAGCATAGAATCCTAACATACTTAGCCATGTCTCCACAGGTTATCCCACCAGCACTTGATCGTTTAATTCAGGATCTTACGAAACTTCCCGGAATAGGAAAAATAACGGCGTCACGGCTTGCACTGAACATCCTCAGACGTCCCGCAGGTGAAGCAGGTGAATTAGCAGGAGCCCTTAACGATTTACACAGCTCAATCCAACTCTGTTCGAACTGTTTTACCTTCTCAGAAAATGACCCCTGCACGATCTGCGCAGATCATAAGCGTGACTCATCAATGATCTGTGTAGTTGAACAACCGGGCGACCTTCTTGCTATAGAAAAAGCAGCTGTTTATTCTGGCCACTATCATATTCTTCATGGAGTGCTTGCTCCCATGGATGGAATAGGACCTGCCGAAATCAAAATTACAGAACTTGAAGCCAGGCTGAATAACAAAACAATAAAGGAAGTGTTTATTGCCACAAGTTCAACAGTACCCGGTGAAGCAACAGCGAATTATCTAATCGACAGACTTCAAAATAAAACAGTACTTGTCACTCGCCTTGCCTGCGGAATTCCCATGGGAATGGATATAAAATACGCAGACAAACATACCCTTGCCAGAGCCATTGAAAGCAGGCATAAAACCTACTGATTAAACCCTCCCATTCTGGCCTTAATCCTACTTATTTTTCCTTGACAGAACTTATATATATTGGTATTTGACACTGTTCATACTTTCTCTTTTACCTACAGCTTACGAAGGCAAATAGTAAAAGAACGTTAAACAGGCGCGTAACTCAGCGGGAGAGTGTCACCTTGACATGGTGGAAGTCGGCGGTTCGAAACCGCCCGCGCCTACCAGATTGATCTGGCTAGGATTTATACGGACTACATTTGCCGTATTAATTTTAGCCTTTGCTTTTGAATATTTAAAGATAACCATGACTGATATCAAGATTGCCATAGAAGACGGAGAAGTTGCTGTAATGCCAGAGGCAACTACTGTTGGGGAAGCCCTTGCAGAGTTGCTGTCTAATAAACAGCGTAAGAGAACTGTTGCTGTAACAGTGGATGATGCCATTCTTGATCTTACCACAGTATTAACCGAAGATACTTCTTTTGGCCTGATACAAATTGGCTCTGAAGAGAGTTTGGCAATACTGCGTCATTCAACAGCACATGTGATGGCAGAAGCGGTTCGTCAGCTTTATCCTGAAGTAAAAGTTGCCATTGGTCCTTCCATAGATAATGGCTTTTACTACGACTTTGAGCGCAGTGAAGCGTTTACTCCTGAAGACTTTGAAAAGATAGAAGCTAAAATGACTGAAATTGTCAGACAAGCGCTACCTTTCACAAAAACAGAAGTAAAAAGTGTCGATGCCATCGAACGCTTTAAAGCAGAGGATGAAAAATATAAAGTTGAACTGATAGAAGATCTTGATACCGAATCAGTAACACTTTACCAACAGGGTGAGTTCACCGATCTTTGCCGGGGCCCCCATGTTCCCAACACTTCCTGGATCAAATCTTTCAAACTCCAGCGTGTAGCCGGTGCTTACTGGCGTGGTGACGAAAAGAACACAATGCTTCAACGCATATACGGAACAGCCTTTTACGACAAAAAAGCTCTCAAAAAACATTTAAATGCGCTTGAAGAAGCAAAGAAGAGAGATCATCGTAAATTAGGTAAAGAACTGCAACTCTTTACCATGAGTGATGAAATTGGCCCTGGTCTGGTTCTATGGCAGCCTAAAGGCGCGCTTCTTCGTAAACTTATTGAAGATTACTGGAAGGATGCTCATTATCGTAACGACTATGACCTCCTTTACACTCCACATATTGCACGACAGGATCTCTGGAAAACATCTGGGCATCTTGATTTTTACGCCGAGAACATGTACTCGGGAATGGACATTGATGGTGTTCAGTACCAGTTAAAACCGATGAACTGCCCATTTCATATCGGCATATATAACAGCAATAAACGTAGCTATCGTGAATTCCCCATCCGCTGGTGTGAACTCGGAACCGTTTATCGCTACGAACGAGCTGGTGCTCTGCATGGTCTGCTACGCGTACGTGGCTTTACTCAGGATGATGCACACATATTCTGTATGCCAGAGCAGCTCGAAGATGAGATTTTTAACATCCTTGATCTGAATCTTGAGATTCTAAAAACCTTTGGTTTTGATCAGTACGATATCTTTCTCTCAACTCGTCCCGAAAAATATGTAGGTACCGATGAAAACTGGGAAGAGTCTACAAACGCCCTTAAACTGGCCCTTGAAAAGAAAGGATTGGAATACAAGCTTGATCCCGGTGAAGGTGTTTTTTACGGCCCTAAAATTGACATTAAGATTAAAGATCAATTAGGACGTTCCTGGCAATGTTCCACCATACAAGTTGACTTTAACCTTCCTGAACGCTTCAAAATGAGCTACACAGGAAGTGATAATCAGGAACACCAGCCCATAATGATTCATCGGGCACTCATGGGATCACTCGAACGCTTTATTGGTGTTCTGATAGAACATTATGCGGGGGTATTCCCACTCTGGTTCGCTCCAACTCAAGCCAGAATAATGAATATAACAGACGCCCAGAGTGAATACTGCGAAGAAGTTTACAGTAAACTTCGAAAAGCAGGTGTGCGGATAGAAAAGGATTTGCGTAACGAAAAATTGAACTATAAGATCAGAGAAGCGCAGATGGAAAAAATCCCCTATATGCTCATTATCGGTGACAAAGAAAAAGACAGCGGCACTGTAACCGTCAGATTACGCAATGGTAAAAATATTGCCGATATGCCCATCGATGACTTTGCTAAAAAAGTTGCAGATGAATGTTTTGAAGGCCGCGGCATTTAAGTCATAATAAAGATATTTAAAAATAGTAGCAAAATGCCCCTTGGAACTCATCGTTACTCAAGGGATCATATGTCATTCCTAGCTTAGGAGGTAGTAAGATTAAACGTCGAGGAAGAAGAGCCCCGGTTCAACGTGAAGTAAAAGTAAAAACCAATGAAGCAATTCGTCATCCAGAAATTCGTCTCATTGGAAGTGACAGTTCCCAGCTAGGAATATTCAGTGCAGCTGATGCTCTTGAAAAAGCCTACGATGAAGGATTGGATCTCGTAGAAATCTCCGCTAATGCAAAGCCACCTGTATGCCGCATCATGAACTATGATAAGTTCAGATATGAACAGGCCAAAAAGGTGCAGGACGCAAAGAAAAAGCAGACAACTGTTGAGACTAAAGAGATTAAATTCAGGCCAAAAACTGAAGAACACGACTTGAATTTCAAGATTAAACATATCAAGAAATTCCTTGGTCAAAAAAATAAAGTGAAGCTTACCATGCGCTTTCGTGGACGTGAAATTGTCTACTGCCAGACTGTAGGGCTTGAAGCCATGAATAAGATCGCTGCATCTCTTGAAGATGACGCTATCATACTGCAATCTCCCAAAATGGAAGGTCGCCAGATGGTTATGTTTGTAGGCCCCAAGAGCTGATAAAAGTTAAAAAAAGATCTGTAAATAAAACAAATAAAGTGAATTCCCTGTTACAGGATAAGGAGTAATTACAATGCCTAAAATGAAAACTAAAAGAGGGGCTGCAAAGCGTTTCTCAAAAACCGGTTCTGGAAAAATTAAACGTTCCAAGGCTTTTACCAGCCATATCCTGACCAAGAAATCTACAAAAAGAAAACGTAAATTGCGTAAATCCGGTCTCGTTGATCCATCCAATGCGTCAACAATCAGAAAGATCCTGCCTTACCTTTAGGCCTTTCATAGATCTGGATATTTAAAAATTGTACAATACCAGAGGAACTTATCCTCTGATTTTAAAGGAGTATTAAGATGCCACGCGTTACCAGGGGCTTTAAAGCCCGTAGAAGAAGAAATAGAGTCCTTAAGCTTGCCAAAGGTTACAGAGGTGGAAAGTCCCGTCTTTATCGTACAGCTACTGAGGCCGTTGATAAGGCCCTCGGATATGCTTATCGTGATAGACGTAATAAAAAACGTGACTTCCGTCGTCTCTGGATCACCCGTATCAGTGCAGGTGTAAAGATGAACGGAATGAACTATTCCCGTTTTATCGGTGGATTAAAAAAGGCTAATATTGATTTGGATCGTAAGGTTCTGGCTAATATGGCCATCCTTGATGCACCGGCCTTTACCAAGGTTGTAGACCTTGCCAAAGCGGCCAACGCCTAAGCCAATATCTTCTAAAACGATATACCATACTGCCTTAACACAGTTGGTATTATCTAGATATTCACATTGTGCCGGTTTCAATTTTATTGGAACCGGCATACTGTTTTAACGAGTACCTCTCTATAAAGATTGATAATGCAGCAAGAACTCACCAAACTCCAGACTCAGGCAACGGAAGAATTATCCGCTATTGAAAACAGCGATCAACTCGAAGAGTTTCGTATAAGGTTCCTTGGTAGAAAGGGTCAATTTTCTACCATCATGAAGGGCCTTGGTTCCGTTCCTAAAGAAGACAAGCCTCGCCTTGGACAACTTGCCAACAGTGTAAAAAAAGAAGTAGAAGCACTGTATGCTGACAAACAACGTACGCTGTCTGCAAGTTCCAATGGTTCCGTCACTCAAGATGATTCCATCGATCTCACGCTTCCGGGCCGCAGACCAGAAACTGGAAAACTGCACCCTGTAACACAGATTATGAATGAAGTCTGCTCCATCTTTGAAAGCCTTGGCTTTTCTGTGGCTGAAGGCCCTGATGTTGAACATGATCATTATAATTTTGAAGCACTCAATATCCCGGCTCATCATCCAGCCCGTGATATGCACGACACTTTCTATGTGAGTGATTCTATCCTGTTGAGAACGCATACTTCTCCCATGCAGGCAAGAATCATGGAAACACAGCAACCACCACTAAGGGTGATAGCACCCGGCAAAGTGTATCGCTGTGATTCTGACATTACTCACACCCCGATGTTTCATCAGGTCGAAGGTTTTCTTGTTGACCGTGATGTTTCTTTTGCTGACCTAAAAGGTGTCCTGACAGTTTTCACTCAGAAAATGTTTGATAAAGAGCTCGAACTCAGATTTCGTCCAAGTTTTTTCCCCTTTACAGAGCCAAGTGCAGAGGTTGATATCGCTTGTGTTATTTGCGAAGGAAAAGGCTGCAGGGTCTGTAAAAAAACTGGCTGGTTAGAAATTCTAGGAGCGGGAATGATAGACCCCGAAGTATTTAAAATGGTTGGCTATGACCCCGAAGTATACAGCGGATTTGCCTTTGGCCTTGGAATTGAAAGAATTGCCATGCTTAAATACGGTATAGACGATATTCGTCTCTATTATGAAAATGATCTTCGTTTTCTCTCCCAATTTTAAAGCCTTTACAAATCTGTTCCATTAAATAGAGATCCCCATGAAGTTTACCCTCGATTGGTTAAAAGAATACGTTGATACCGGTGATTTAAGCCCGGAGGTCCTTGCAGAACATCTGACCATGCTTGGTCTTGAAGTTGACAGTGTCACGCCCCTGTTTCCAGAACTTCAGTCGTTAAAATCTGCGAAGATCTTAACAGTTGAACAACATCCTAATGCTGACAAACTTCAGCTTTGTGAAGTTGCAGTTGGTGATGAGACTTTCACTATAGTATGCGGGGCACCAAATGCTCGTAAAGATCTGATCACTGCTATTGCTCCCGTTGGCACCATCATGCCAGATGGAACAAAAATAAAAGCCTCTAAGGTTCGTGGTATCAAATCCTTTGGTATGCTCTGTTCTGAAAGAGAACTTGGTTTAAGTGATTCCCACGATGGAATCCTTGAGTTGCCTGCCGACACAAAAAATGGACTTCCATTACTCGAAGTTTTAGGCCTTGATGATCTCCTCGTTGAAGTTGATCTTACTCCTAATCGCCCTGACTGTGCCTCAGTTATTGGTATTGCAAGAGAAGTCGCAGGAATTACCAGAACTCCTCTCAAACTTCCTGTTGAATCAGCAACTTTAAATCATAGTAATGATAATTTTTCAGTAGATATAGAAAGCTCTGATTACAGCCCTCGTTATGCAGCAAGACTCATAAACAATATCACCATTGCTCCATCCCCATGGTGGTTAAGAAAACGTCTTCTCTCCGTTGGAATGCGTCCGATAAATAATATTGTCGATATCACAAATCTTGTAATGATGGAATATGGTCAACCATTACACGCCTTTGATTACGACAAAATAGCTGGCAAACAGATTATTGTTCGACACCCTAGAAACGAAGAAAAAACATTTACAACACTTGACGGTGAAGAACGCACATTAGAAACAGATATGCTCATGATCTGTGATGCCAGGGAACCCATTGCAATTGCTGGCGTAATGGGTGGTATGAACTCAGAGGTAAGTGATGCTACAACCTCAATTCTTCTTGAAAGTGCTTGCTTTGATGCAATATCGATACGCCGCACCGCCAGAAGACTAAAGCTTGCAACTGAGGCTTCCTATCGTTTTGAACGTGGCGTTGATCCGGGTGGTTGTCTTACGGCTATGGAACGTGCAGTATCTCTCTTTTGTGAAATTGCCGGAGGAAAAGCAGCTGAAGGCGGTGTTGATTATTACGGCGGTGTGCGCCCTCTTAACTCTAAGAAACTTAGAATTTCAAGAACATCTGCCCTCCTCGGCATCAAACTCGACTATGATAAAATTGCCGATGTCCTTCAATCCATTGGGATTCGCTGTAAACCAAAGGATGACGATACATTATGGGTTAACCCTCCCACATTTCGTATAGACATCACTCGTGAAGCCGATCTTGTTGAAGAAGTTGCGCGCCTCATTGGATATAACAAGATCCCTACTAGTTTACCCAAGGTACATCTCAGCTATCCTGAACAGAAAGCTGACAGAAAGCTCCGAGGCCAGGTATCAAATCTTCTTGTGGATATGGGTTTCTACGAGGCTATCAACTATAGCTTTGTTACCGAAAAGCATCTTTCCATGATGCAGCTTGCTGAAAATGACTCAAGGCAATCACTAGTTGAGATTCTTAATCCACTAAGCGAAGAGCAATCGGTT
>DAOVZA010000342.1 GCA_030635405.1 Desulfocapsa sp. | reverse complement strand
CAGTAAGGTACCAGCTTCAAACAGCCGTTCCACTTCCAAACTTCCCTGAAGCCTGCCAGAGGGCGTTGAAAGAGCAGCACACCCACCCGTTGCCATAAGCAAGACCAAAAGAGCAACCCAATATAATGGAGATATTTTATCTAACATCATACTCTCCCATAAAATTTATTCTTCAGGCGGATGTTCCCGCCATGCATCCGGAGACATATTGCTCATCAAATACTTCTGCTGATGAGAAAAACGATCTATCCGTAAATTAATTATTTTCTGAACCATACTCTGATAAAATTCAGGGTAACGTTCAATAACTTTGGAAAATGCTTCACGACTGATGCTCAAAATCTCCACATCAGTCCATGCACTGGCAGAAAAAAACCAGTTAAATTCTGCAAGAAGAGCAAGTTCACCAAAGTAATTCATACCATCCTTACTCAGTAACTGCAGATGGAAACGTCTCTCATCATAATGCTGATAAATCTCAACTTCTCCTGAAAGTATCAGAAAAAAACGATCACAGCGTTTCCCTTCACTTATGATTTCCTGCTTTTTTTCATAATCCTCTCTTTTAGCAAGATAAGCAAAAAGGCTCACAACACCGGCTGGTGCTCCTGAAAACACAGAGAATCTATTCAGGAATTCCTGAACGCCAGTAAGGTGAGTTGGTTTATCAGAATCAGGATTCTGCTCGAGCGAGCTCATAAAAATCTCCTTTTTGTTCCATAAGTTCATCGTATGTTCCCTGCTCAACAATTCTGCCAGCTTTCAGTACAACAATTCGATCATATGCGGGAGTTAAATCCAGACGATGGATAACGGCTATCACTGTTTTATTCCCTTTAAATTCATTTTCAAGCAATCCCTGGATTCTGGCCTGGGATGTATTATCAAGACTTGCCGTTGCTTCATCCATAATAAGGATGGGAGCATCTTTGAGGAATGCTCGTGCTATGGCAAGTTTTTGTTTCTGACCACCAGATAATCTATCTCCCTTGCTTCCCACTTCAAAACCGAGCCCTATATGCATTACTTCATCAAGCAGTTGCTCATCGTTAAAAGCCTCGGCAGCAAGTTTTCGGAGACGTTCATCAAGAACTTTCTCAGATTTGACAGCCCCAAAGAGAATATTTTCAAGAAGTGTACGGGTATAGAGATACTCACTGGGACAAAACGGAATAAAGCCGCTAACTCCACCACATTTTTCCATTTTCTGACATGGGGTTCCAATATCCTGCTTACTGCAATGACTCAAATCAACGTTCACAACAGTCTCTTGAAAAGATTGGCGTGTTTCAAGAATTTTTTGCGTCATTTTTGAAGGAAGTGTAACAATAGAATGTTTTTTTGGAATAAAGCGAAGGGCCAAGGTCAGCAATAATTTACGGGATTCATCATCTTTGGGTTGAGGACTTTCCAATCGACCCAATAACTCACTGTACAAATTAAACTCAGCAAACTTCATGGGATTATCACGGAAGAAGAACTCATCATCCTTGACATCAGCCAATAAATTTACGGTTTGGGTAGCAATGGCAAAGCCCAATGTCAACAGAGGTTTTTCTAGCTTTACCTTCCCTAGCAACTCCATAAACCCGGAATGGTCAGGCAGCCGCTCAATGGTGAATTCTCCACTTAAACTGTCACCAAAAATAATGTTATCCCGAATATTAGAATAATAAAGATATTGAGAACTATCATAGAATTCAATGGCAGGTTCAAAGTCATCTCGTAAAGTCGTCTGGACAATCTGTCGCATACGCAGGAAACTGCGCCTGAAAGGACGGCACTCTTCCGAAGAAAGCACTGCCTGCAGACCAAATCGAACGAGATCATCCTGAAGACCAACCTGCTGTATTACGGAAAGTATCCGTGATCGATCGGGAAGTGATTCCTCTGCTGAAATTGCCTGAATACCGTAAAGAAGATTATCAGAAATTGTTCCTGAAAAGATAAAAGGATGTTGCGCAATCATTGCCACATTTCGCCCAATATCCATCTTACAAAGTTCGTCTATATCCTTTTGATCAATTTCAATGCGCCCCTGGCTTGAATCGTAAAGCTGCGCTATGAGTAGAGCAAGGGTTGACTTACCTGATCCCGAATAACCAACAAGCGCAATTTGTTCATTGGCTTTAATCTCAAGGTTGATATTTTCGAGAAGCCGTACCCCGCTAGGGACGGTAAAGGTAACATTCTTTAAGCTTATATTACCTTGCAGAGAATAGGGTTCACGTCCTGGCGGCAGTGCAAGGTGCGGCGGATCGACATCGAATATCTGCATAATCTGACGATAACGGATCTGAGCATCTTGATAGCTCTGGTAATATTCGATGAGTTCCTTCCAAGGATCATACACTTTTTCGTAGGCTGAAAGAAAAGCCACTAGCGCACCAAGTGTAAACTGCCCGTGGATCGCCAAGTAGCCACCCACAAGAAAGAGAATAAAAGGCCCCAGAGATTGAAAAAAATTATTCACAAACTTAATACCGTACTTTACGATAAATAATTTTTTCACCAGAGCGTATAACTCGGAGATAAAAGAAGAAAGTTTATTTTTCTCCAGTTCGTAGCTGGTATTTCCGTGAATTTCATGAATCCCTGAGATGGATTCATTCACCACATTTGCCATGGCCCTTGAGGTTTTTACACGTTTTTTATTGAGCGTATTATACTTTTTTTGCAGATAGGGAATAACGAGGAGTTCAAAGGGATAAATCCCCATACTGAGCATAGCCAGCAAAGGATTCAGATCAAACATAAAGCCGATGAAGACAGCAAAGGTGAGAATACTGGTGATGGGTATAGCAATTGCCCCACCAAGAAAAAAACCGATGGCGTTGAGTTCTGCTGTCATTGCAGAAATAACTGTTCCCGGCTGCATTTTTCGATAAAACTGCAGTGGTAATTGTAAGACATGCTGATAGAGTTCTTCTCGCATCTCGATCAGAATTTTCTGACCAATGTACACCTGAAGAACGTTGATACCATATTTCAAAAGACCTGCAATGGTCACCGCGCCAATATACAAACCACAGTATAAATAGAGCAGGTCAATGTCTTTTAAATATATGGCTTCATTGATGATGCGCTTCTGCATCTCGAGAGGAAAGACCTTGAAGAACAGGCTCACGATAATAATCAGCAGCAAGGTCAGCTGCATGGAACGGTGCCGCCTGAATATCCAGTAGAAAAGAGAGCGTTCTGTTATACGAACAGGGGATTTTACTTCCGTCTTTTTCATACCTTACAAGGAGTAGATTGAATTAACTGACTGACAAAAGTTGTTCTTTTGATTGTG
>DAOVZA010000402.1 GCA_030635405.1 Desulfocapsa sp. | reverse complement strand
TTCAAAATGATCCACAGGCTCGACCGTGAAGCATCAGGATTAATGATTCTTGCTCATAATCGCAATGCAGCAATGCTTCTCTCAAATCTGTTTCAGGAAGACAGTATCGAAAAAAGATACTTTGCTGAAGTTAAAGGTCACCCGGAAATACCCTCTAAAGGACTGATGCTCACTAGTGATATTGACGAGAAAAATGCATGTACTGAAATTCTAAAAGCATATCCCGGAAAAACTGATAAAAGCAATATCCTGGCTATTCGTTTGCATACAGGAAGGTTACATCAAATAAGAAGACATCTTGCCGAGTTTGGATACCCGGTCATTGGAGATCCAAAATATGGAGAACCACAAAGGGGACACTACGAATTACATCTCTGCGCATGGAAAATAAGTTTTATCTCTCCTTTCACCAAGAAAAAAACAACATACCAGGCGCCTCGAGATATGAGGCCATCTTTTCTCAATGAGATTACGATGAGCAGCTAATATGGGGATCATTTAAGAGGGAATAAGACTGAGCGCCAACTTTGCTGCCTTCTCTGATGCTCCCGCTTTTCCCATTTTTTCACGGACAAAAGCAAGACCGTGCAGCATATTATCTCGTCTTAATTTGTCAAATATAATTGCTTTAAGCTCTGCCTCTATGCGTTCGGGATTCACATCACCCTGAATCAGTTCCGGGACGACCTCTTCGCCAGCAATCAGGTTAACGAGAGAGAAATTTGTCAGATTTTTATTTACAAGCAATCGTCCCAATTTATAGGTTCCATTTGAGACTTTGTAGATCACAACCATAGGGGTTTCGAGCAGTGCCAGTTCCAAAGTAACAGTACCGGATGCCACAACAGCGGCATCACAGGCTGCCATCATGTCATAGCGGTTTTCACGTATTATACGAACATCGAGGCCATTGCCAAATTCATTAAGACCATTATCCCGAATTTCCTCCTTACTAATGGTTGAAGCCAAAGGCACAAAAAACACAATTTTCCTTTGACTCTCATTGCTCTTTTGTAGCCTTTCGGCTGTTTGCAAAAGTGTGGGGAAAAGACCGGAAATCTCCTTTTTTCTACTTCCTGGCAGTAACCCAATTAAAAGATCGTCATTACTAATGTTGTGCTCAGCGCAGAATTCCTCACGACTCATCGAGGTATGGACAGAGTCAAGAAGTGGATGACCAACGTACTCTGCATCAAGACCACGTTCTCGAAAGAATTCTTCTTCAAAGGGAAGAATTACTCCAATTTGATCAACTCGTGAAGCGATGGTTTTGACACGTCCTGACCTCCACGCCCAGACTTGAGGGGTGATATAATAGAATACTGGAATACCGAGTTTTTTGGCAAACTTGGCAAGCATGAGATTAAAGTCTGGAAAATCGATCAGAATAAGAAGTGCAGGACGCTTTTCTTTAAGAGCAGTTTTGAGAATTTTTTGGGCAGCAAAAATATCAGGAAGATGGGAAAAAACTTCGGCAAGGCCAACAACAGCAATTTTCTTGGCATCAAACAGAACATCAACACCTGCATCAATCAGGTCTTTACCACCCATTCCGGAAAAGCTCAGCCCCGGACGTTCTGCCAGCATGGCCCTGACAAGATTAGCGCCATGTAAATCCCCGGATGCTTCCCCGGCGATGATCATTACTTTTTCGTTCATTTAACTTCCGGACATATCTTCGGCATAGACCCCAAGTTTGCTATGATCTTTTATCTGTTTAATCACCTGTAATGCTACTTCTAATGCTCTACGCCCTTCATTCCCGGAAACAAGAGGAACAGTTCGGTTGCGAACATTCTCCACAAAGTGAAGAATTTCTGAATTTAAAGCATCGCCTTCGGGAAATGAATGCGAATGGATTTCCTGTTTAGGCATACCATTAGCCTGAAATTGATTCTTTTTCAGATGCATAGTCATGATTTTACGATTGGCAAAATCGACATTGATAAAACATCCAGGCTGAAAGATACGCATACGTCGTGTATTGGTTCTTGCAATTCGAGAAACTGTAACATTCGCTGTGGCACCATTTTCAAAGATGAGCCTTGCATTGGCAATATCTGTGAAATCAGTAACAACCGGAGCACCTACTGTATGAATTGTTTCAAGGGGTGACTTTATAATATTCAATATAATATCGATATCATGAATCATAAGATCAAGGATCACATCAACGTCAACACCTCGATTTTTAAAGGATGATATTCGTTGAGATTCAATAAAAACAGGGACAGTGAGTGATGGCAACATTGCCTCAACAGCAGGGTTAAAACGTTCAAGGTGCCCAACCTGCAGAATCAGATCATGTTCGTCAGCTTTTTGAATAATTTCATCGGCTTCAGCAACAGTAGTAGTGATGGGTTTTTCCATCAACATATCCACGCCGGCCTCTATACAATCAAGAGCTACGGCATGATGAAAGCTTGTGGGAACAACAACTGATACGGCATCAACCAGTTTTAACAACTCACGGTAATCTGTGAATGCAAGACAATCATTCTCTTTAGCTATTGCATCAGCTGTTGCGGCATCAACATCAGCAACACCAATAAGTTCAACATCAGCAATGGCCTTATATTTCTGAGCATGAAATTTACCCAGATACCCAACACCAATAACACCAACTTTCATAATCTTTTATCCTTCACTACTTTTCATTCGCGAATAATCAGCAAACTTTAAATACCAAGATAAGCCTTCTGA
>DAOVZA010000065.1 GCA_030635405.1 Desulfocapsa sp. | reverse complement strand
CCCTGGTAACAGGAGAAATTAATCCAACTGAAGCATTGATTGTTGGTCTGCTTACATCAGTCATTGGTATAGGTTGGGCTTTTTATGTCGCACCTCTCTACGGCGCTGTTGTTGCTGCAGGTCTCTTTATTGATGTGGTTGTTTACTCCATGTGGCTAAAACGTCGCACCGCCTGGTCCATCGTCTGGGGTGGTATTTGTGGTGGTATGCCAATCCTTGCAGGTAGAGTTCTTGCCATTGGTGAGATTGATGCAATCGGCGTGTTATTCGCCCTTTCAATTCTCCTGTGGATCCCTACTCACATCCTTACTTTCAATATCAAGAATCAGGCAGATTACAACCGTGCCAAAATCCCAACCTTCTCTGATAAATACGGTCCAAATACAACCAGAATCATTATAGCTGTCTCAAGCATATGTGCCGCATTATCAATAGGCATTGGCGCTAGTGCCATTGGACTATCCTGGGGATACCTCAGACTGATTTCCGTTATGGCAATGGGTATCATCGCCCTGTCTCTGTACTCAGCCTACAAGCCATCAGAAAAAGTCAACTTCAGACTGTTTAAGTGTGCATCACTTTATATGGTCGGCTCCATGGCAATTATGACCTTCGGAGTTTTATAGAATCAATTCGCTCCATCATGTGATGGAGTTATAATAGCAGAACAATGTTAACAGGAGGATTAGATGGAAAGTAATTCAAGTGAACTTCAACGGAAGATCATGGCGGTCACAGCGGTTATCGGTGGCTTAATGATGATTTATGTGTTTCCCGAACAGGCAATGCGTACTCTAAAAATTGCTCTGGAAAATGTAATGGAAAGATTGATTCCATTTGATCCAGATTTTTATACAGCAGTACCAATCTTAAGTTCTACCTATGGTATCTGGATGGTAGTTCTTGCTCTCTGTGGAGCCCTGTCTATTTGTATAGCCCCTGCTATCTGGAAGGGAAAAGAATGGGCAAGAGCAACAGCTATGGGAATGATGGCGGTTGCTGCTGTTTCAGGTATGACAATGCTCATCCCATGGATGGTTCTTGTTGTAGCTGATTATTCTCAAGGTCCGGTCGCAGGAATATTGCCTCCACCAGAAGGTCTGTCTCTGCTTCCACCAGTTTTTTGGACCCTGGTTTTTGGCTTAGCATTCTATTATGTCTTCTTGTTTGCCGATAAGGAAACAATGAAACAGAAATTAATCCGTTTCATCCCTTATACCTTTCTCGGTATAGTTGCTGGTATGGTATTCATGAACGCGCAGCACGGAGTTCGTTATTTCATTTTTATTCCAGAGTTTCTGACAATTGATCCACCATCAGCATTAACACCGCTGGGTAACTTCTTTACCAACCTGGATCATTATGAAGCACTCAAATTGACCAAAATTTCTCAGGCACAGATCAACGCCGGTGAATTGGTAACAAACGCAGTACCTGTTTATGACCCTAACACCCTGGTTCTTCTTCTTGGTGGTTATTTGAACTATGCAGCATCATATCTGATCGTTCTTGCCGTGCCATTTTTGTGGCTGAGACGCCCATGGGCTTACTACATGGTTATTTCGGTTTCACTCGCAACTGCAATAGCTGGCTTTAATGGCTACTTCGTTCGAAATTCCTTCGAATGGGGAGTTGGCGGAATGATGTCTCTTGCATTATTTGCAATGTTCGTGACTCCAATTTTCAGAAAACAGTTCTTCCCATTAGTGGAAGAAACTGAAGAAGCAGCAGCATAAATAGACTCGGCGGTAAAATGTTCTGGGAGGAGCATCTACCGCCGAAAATATTATCCTAGGAGAAATCAGATGAAGAAGAAGATCATTTTATCGTTGAGTGCAATGTCTCTGTTGTTTGCTGGTCAGTCAATGGCAACCAACGCAGATCAAATGCTTGGTATCACAGCAAAACAATGGGCACGAGGTGGTGCCGTTGTAGCTTCGCCAGTTGATTCTGCAAGTGTTATGTACAATCCAGCGGCTGCTGGAGCATTAGGTATCGAGACAATCGCCTTTGATATAGGCCCAGCCCTTTTACACGCCGAGAGATCAATTGCGAATCCTAAAATGGCAACAGATAGTGACTCAGAAAATTATTTCGCTTTAGGAGCTGGTCTTGTTAGCAAGATTAACGACAAAGCATACTTCTCTGTTGCAGCAGGCGGTGTTTCAGGACTTGGTACAGATTTCGCGCAGACCATTGCCCCCACTGCAGGAACAGCTGTAGTCACAGCAAAAGGACTGTTAAAATTCCAACCAACATTTACCTACAAGCCCATGGATAATTTATCTCTTGGAGCATCAGTACAGATTGGTTATCAGACACTTGCTATGAGCAGTGCTAAATTTGCACTTCCTCAAACTGGTGAGTTCGGATTCGGTGCATCAATTGGTGCTATCTATGAAGTGTCAGAACAGTTACAGCTCGGTGCTTCCTTTATATCAGAGATGGATGTTTCAGAATATGAATTCCACGGTACACATGATAAAGACGGCCTTCTGCCAAATTTTTCATCAGTTCCAGGAACATATAATTTCGACATGGATTCCCCTGCAACTGCAGCATTTGGTGTAGCTTTCAGCCCAATGCCAAAATTAACCATTGAAGCTGATGTTAAATGGGTTGGGTTCTCCAATGTTATGGATACCATTAACCTGACAGACTCATCCGGTAATGTTGTTGAAAAAATGGCTTTTGGTTGGGAAGACCAGATTGTTTACGCTCTTGGTGTGGATTTTGCTTTAAATGAATGTATCACTCTTAGAGCTGGATACAATTATGGTGAGACCGGTATTGATCCTGAAGATGTTCAGTACAATCTTGGTGCCATTGCTGTAATCGAGCATCACCTTTCTCTTGGTGTCTCAAAACAGTGGACACCTAATCTTGCATCCACTCTTTCCTATACACGTGGATTTGAGAATTCTGTAACGGGTAATGTAGCAACTCCTGGTGGCATGGTTTCTCATACCATCGAATCCTCACAGGATATTGTGTACTTTCAGCTTAGTTACAGCCTGTAGAAGTAACGTAGTACAAAAGGTACCTCTTTTACTTAGGTATTTGCAGGTACCTTTTCTTTCATCAAAAAGTGCATGAGGAAACGACAATGAAAAATTTATACTTACTACTGGTTTTATTCAGTTTCACATGCAGCACTGTCTATGCTGCCAATGGCCTTAAAGTTGGCGATACAGCCAGTGACTGGTCTTTTAAAGATGCTGACGACAAAGAGTTCAGCATGGCTACCTGGCCAAACAAAGTTTTACTTATCAACTATGTTGATCCCGATGAATCAGAGGCAAATGAGCCCTTCAATGAGGCCATGGCTGCCGCAAGAAAAGATGGTCGACTCACCAGTGATTACATGGGAATGGGCATTGTCGATTGTAAAGCGACCTGGAAGCCTGACGTTTTAATCCGTACCATTGCTGGTAACAAAGCAGAAAAATATAAACGAACAGTTCTGTTTGATTACGATGCAACATTAAGAAATGCCTGGGGACTCAAAGAAGACAGTTCCAACGTGATCTTACTTGATAAGAACCATGTCGTTAAATATATCAGCTATGGAAAAATTGCTGAGGACGAGATTGCAACAGTTGTTCAGATGGCTGTGGATTTACAAAAATAGATCAAATAACATCTTAATTTTACCAGTACCTTAGATTCGTTCATTCAGGGCTTTGCGCATATTTTTTCTCCTCCTTTTTCCCCTTAGTGTAAGGAGTTCAGAATGAACGAATCTAGGGTACCGGTAAATCTGCGACAATATTATGACAAAAAACATACAAGTTTCGTTCAACAATGAATCTCTGATCCTGGTTGACAGTGATGATTCTGCCATTGGACACGCATCAAAAGAACATTGTCATAGTAAAGATGGAATATTGCACCGAGCTTTTTCCATTTTTGTTTTTAATAGTAAAAACGAATTGTTGATTCAAAAACGCAGTTCAGAAAAACCACTCTGGCCTCTCTTCTGGTCAAACAGTGTCTGCAGCCATCCTCGTCAGGGAGAAAATTATGCAGAGGCTGTCAGCCGTCGTCTTCTCGATGAAGTTGGCTTAAACTTACCTGTTAATTTTCTTTTTAAATTCCAATATCAGGCAAACTTCAATGGCCTTGGTGCTGAAAACGAAGTCTGTTCCGTATACAGTGGAAGAAGTGATGATCTGCCTATTGTTAACAGTAGTGAGATAGCTGACTGGAGATATATTAGTCTTGATAAACTTCAGGACGATATTCATGCGAGACCGGAAAGCTATACCCCCTGGTTTAAAACTGAATTAAAGAGGATTCAAAAAGATTTCTCTGATCAAACTTTTGCAATGGCATAGGCCACAAAATTGAATATTTTTTATATTATTCTATTTTTTTAGATATAAAGATTACGAAATTATAAGAATTTTTTATTAACCTAAAAAGGAGCAAAGAGTAAACATGGATAACACAGTCGGCAGATTTAAATATCTGTTTACCACTACGAAGGGATTGATCCTTCTAAATATCGCACTCATTTCTCTGACGGTTGCCATTTTTGGTACATTGTCAGGGCCAATGAAGGAATGGGGTATTGCAGCGGTTACCAAAACCTTGCTTGGTATGGAGATGCTTCCCGAAGACCGTGAAGGTCGAATCATCATGCTTTATCACACCATTGCAATCGGTTTTCTTTCCCTGTTAGTATATATCATTACTGACATTGTTAGAATGGCTGAAGACAAGGCAAAAAGAATCAGAAACACAATTACTGTCGGATATATTCTTGCACTTTTTTGTGGTCTTGGTTTTGCTTACTGGGGACGTAACTGGGCGCTGCATGGTCTTTTCCTTGTTGGACAGGCACTCGTCTTCTATGCTGGTATACTGCTCACCATGGCCCTCTGGCCCTGGAGTAAAGATTTTTACGAGCCAGCTGATAGTCAATATGCTCACCTTAAAAGTGGTTTTCCACTTGAAAGACTCGCATTCTGGACAATGGCTATGGCTACTCTTGGTTCTGCGATATTTGGTGCGGTTACTGGTTCTTACTGGGGTAATGGTCATGAGACCTTCCTTGGAGAGAACGGAGTTCGCCACGTAACCCATTCTTCATTACAGCTTTCCATTATTGGTCACCTTCACATCATGCTTTCATTGATTGGTATTGCCACATCTTTGATTGTTGGTCGCTGGTATGATTTTAGAGGTATTCTTCATACTATCGCCATGTGGTTGTTCATCATCGGTACAGTTATTCTTACCCTTGGTGTATGGTCCGTTGTACCGTACCAAATGACTGCTCACGTTATTATTTATGTAGGTGCTGTTTTCTCCATGTCAGGTGCCTTGATGCTCGTTATCTTCGGATGGCGTCAACTTATGGGCTTTGGTCCTGGTGCGGTTAAAGAGAAAGTTGGTTTTGGAGTTCGTATTAAACGTTTGCTTGATGATCCATTGAAATTTGGTTCTCTCTGGCAGATGGTCTTCATGAACTTCACCGTTAGTGGTGTTGGTATTTTCATGGCCATTAAACTTGAAGCCATTTTCCGTTATATTCCATTCCGGGAAGAGCGAATTACTCTCGTTGGTCATTGGCATATTCTTTCAGTACTTACAGGCACCATCGTTCTTTTCTATCTGATGAGTGAAGTATTCCCTGTTAATAAGAAAATGAGAAAAATCTATGGTTGGGGTGTAATCATAGGATCCAATCTTGGTTTTGCTATGATGACCCTGTTCTCTTTAAAGAGAATGTTTGTAATGGAAGAAAATCAGGAAGGATGGGTTACCACCTTTATGATTCTTACTGATATTGGACTTGGAGTAACAGAAACAATTCTTGGTGTATTTGTCTTCTTGGTTTTAGTCAAATTCTTTGGCAAAAAACTTGGTGGCATGGCAGTTATAGCTGGTTTGGTTATGTTACCTCAGATCAGCGAAGCTGTATCTAAAGACACTGATCCATCTACCCTGAATGCAGAGCTTACTATTAGCTCTGATGCTTGGGTTACTGTTCCTGGTGGACATTTCCTCGCCAGCCTGAACCACCATGACATCAACATTCCTTATGATTTTGATATTATGGTAACTGAAGTCACCAATGCTCAGTATGTTGAATACCTGAACAGCGCATTCTCCCAGAAACTTGTTACCGTTAAGGATAATACAGTTATGGGCCATTATGTAGGTGACAAGTTTCACGGTGGCAGACATGAGATGAAGGTTTTCGAAGGCGATTACCCGTACTATGACCTCAACGGTCAACGTGCCAGAATCTCTTTCAGTAACGGTGAGTTTACTGTTAAGAAAGGATATGAAGTATATCCAGCAACCTACGTTTCCTGGTTTGGTGCTAATGCCTATGCACTATTTCATAAATCCCGTCTTCCTTTGAAACTGGAATGGGAAAAAGCTGCACGTGGAACTGATGGACGTTCTTTTCCTTTCACTTTCACCGACGGGCACCACGAACCAACCAAACAAATGGCTAACTACTACCACAGTAAAGACCCCTTTGATAAGATGAATGCAACCTTACCTGTTGGTTTTTACAATGGTAAAACCCATGGTGGTTTTGTAACCATCGACAGCCCCGGACCATATGGAACATATGACCAGGCTGGTAATGTTGCTGAATGGACCGGCGACATTGTTGCTGGTACTGACCAACGTTTTATCTATGGCGGAAGCCAGATGGACTACGATTTTGATCTTCGTGTTTACACCGAAAACATCTCAAGACCTGCTTATATGAGTTTTGCAGCTGGTTTTCGTTGTGTTCGTGATCTTAACGGACCTCCACCAGCAATTGATACAGGCGGTCATCATTAATTGATTTAGCCTCATCATGACCTAACTAAGAAAGCATGTGTTTTTTATAAACACGTGCTTTCTTAGCTTTTTCTCACTGTAACTCTGTAAGATTCCCATTGAACTTTTGAGGTATTCAATTTAAATAGTAATTATTCTTTTTTGAATTATCAGTAATTTGTTACACAACTTGCTGAAGTAATTATTATTCTAACAAACTACAGAGTATAAACTTGTTTATATTAAAGAAACCAGCAGTGAGCAGAAAGTGGCTTCTCCTCCTTTCCGGATTAATGTGGAGTGGGGTCGGAATTTTACTCAACAGCTTTGCCATCCGCTGGTTAAAATTGTATGAAGGTTGGCCGATTATAGCATCTGTTGTATGCGGCCTGTTACTTGGAATGGCTATCGCCTTTTTTGGTTTTAGAAAAGTTGCAGCTAACAATATTAAGAGGATCATGGAAATGCCCAGCTATAGTTGTATCTTTGCCTTTCAAAAATGGCAAAGCTATATTCTTATCGCTGTTATGATGTCCATGGGTATTTTCCTGCGTACTACGACTTTCTTTCCTCGACTGCCACTGGCATCTGTTTATATTGGAATTGGCACAGCCCTTTTTATCTCAAGTATCAATTATTACCGTACCAAAGCATAAGGACAGCGCGTTCATGAAACCGTTTACGAAACGACAGAAGCAAATCATTGAAGCCTCTATTAATCTCATTGCCGATCGCTCAATACATGCACTAACAATCAAAAACATTGCTAAAGAGATCAAGCTTACTGAGGGTGCCATATACAGACATTTTGCCAGTAAGAATGATATTTTGCTTGGCATCGTTCAAATGTTTCAGCAAACCGCCGAAAAAAGCCTCAAGGAATCCTGTCACTCAGACCTTCCTGCTCTCGAACAAATTGAACAAATTTTTTCTCGTCATGTGCAATTTTTTATAGAAAAACCGGCTGTCACAGCAGTTATATTCTCAGAAAGCATTTTCCAGAGTGAAACAAACCTGTCCAAACAAGTCTTCAAACTTCTGGAATTACATGAGAAGGCATTGCACTGTATTATCGAAAGAGGTCAAAAACAAAATGAAATACGTTCTGACCTTGACGACAAAGAACTCATCAGAATTATTATAGGCTCAATACGCTACACGGTTACCAAATGGCGTCTTTCTGACTATAAATTCGATTTAAAAGAAGAATGCGCCCTTATCCTTAAGGGTCTTAAGAAGCTACTTATTTCACAGTAATTTCCTCTCTCACACTTTCATTACAAAATAAACTCAAACAGTTATGTTTGCCGTTTCCTATCAAACAAATGCTGTCAAAATATTTCACCAAAGAGGTACCAAATGAAAAAAACTTTAGTTACATCTATTGCGCTGGCGACAGGTATATTCTGTCTTACAACTGCACCTTCTGTATTTGCTTCTTCAAACGATGCTGATATGGAAATCCTTCAAAAACAGGTTCAGGAACTTATTTCTCTCAATCAACAGCTGACCAAACGTATTACAGATCTTGAAAAACCTGATACTGGAGCCACTTCTGTTCAGCGAGATAGCGATACACCAAAGACAGTCCCCGCAAGTTTAATACAT
>DAOVZA010000187.1 GCA_030635405.1 Desulfocapsa sp. | reverse complement strand
TTTCTTGGTTTGATAACTGCCTAAAGACTTGTATCAATTACGGTAGTGGTGATAACTATGCTTAAACAGGGAGAGCAACGGGGAGGTCAAGAGAGTAGATAATGGTAGTAGCCGGGTAAATAAAAAGAAAACACTACCACTCAAAAAAGTAAATGCAACAATGTGATCATTATTCACTTTACTGACCAAACAACGATCACTTTTGTGACCATTTACAGAAATGACACATTGAAGTAGCGGATGGGATAATCGAAGAGGATTAACTCAAATCGTATTTTTCCCGCAGTTGATAAAGGCGGGTTCTGGAAAGTTTAGAAAGTTTGCAGGCAATGGTTACATTGCCCTCGGCACGGTACATAAGATCAATGATATACTTTTTCTCAGTTGCACTTTTGTAGTCCTTCCATAAAAGCTGCGTTGAAGGCTGCTCCGACAGCTCTAAAGCAGAGAAATCAGGTACCGACTTCGAATGAATAGCAGCTTGTGCAAAACGAATACGAAACTGTTCTGGTAGATGCCTTGCAAATAATGTAGGAACATCAATGGCGCAGGCAACAACCTGCTCCATGGTTTGCTGCAGTTCTCTTACGTTGCCTGGCCAGTCATAGTCCATAAGATGTTCTACAAAATCAGGTTCAATCCCTTTACTCACTATTCTTGAGCGATCGCATACGTGAGAAATAAAAGATCTTATCAAAATATTGATGTCTTCTTTTCTTTCTCTTAAAGGTGGAAGAGAAAAAGAAAATGCTTTTAAGCGATACATCAAATCACTGCGAAATGTGCCATTTTCCACACTTTGATCAACGTCAATATTGGTTGCAGCAATGACTCGAAAATCGCTTTTTTCTTCTTTATGAGACCCCACAGGTCGATACACACGCTCTTGTAAAACACGTAAAAATGTTTTTTGGATAGCCACTGGAAGTTCTCCTATTTCATCAAGAAACAAAGTACCTCCATCTGCCAGCTGGATCAATCCTTCCCGTTTGCTGTCAGCTCCTGTAAACGCCCCTTTGACATGCCCAAACAATATACTTTCAATGAGATTTTCAGGTAATGCCGCACAATCAACGGTTATAAATGGATTTGCCGATCGTGTACTATTCTCATGAATGGCTCTGGCGAAAAGCTCTTTACCAGTTCCTGTTTCACCCATGATCAGGACGCTGGCATCTGACACAGCCGCCTGAGCGACCTGATCGAGGCATTTCGCCAACGGAGCACTTTTACCAACAATGGCGTCTCGTTTGAGTACAAGCGGAACATTTTTCGCCTTGCTTTTTTCTTTCTGGTACTGGAGCGCCCTAGTCAGGTGTAAAAGTAATTCCCTGATGACATCGGGTTTCTCTATGTAGCTCCAGGCACCGCTGACAATAGCTTTTTCCGCACCGTTTTCATCACCTTTTCCAGTGATAATAATAACTTCAGGAGAAGATGGTACTGCCTTGAACCTGGGGATGTACTCGAGTCCATTGCCATCGGGCAATTGGACATCAAGGAAAACAACATCATAATCTCCTGCAGATACCTTCTCCAGCCCTTCGGTGAGAGTTGCAGCACAATTTGCCTGATGCCCGGAACGTTCCAATTGACTAACAAGCATCTCAAGCAGCATCACATCATCATCGACAACAAAAATCTTAGCCATTATCAAATACCTTTCTGACAGTTGCTGCCAGTTGATTTCGTAAAATAGGTTTCAGGATATATTCCCGAACACCAAGAGCTTTCGCCTTATCTTCGTCTATGGATTCACTGAATCCAGTACAGAGAATAACCGGGAAATCAGGACGTATTGCCAATATTTCTTTTGTCAGAGCCTTTCCTGTCATTTCAGGCATGGTCATATCGGTGAGAAGCAGGTCAAAGTCATCAGGAGCTGCTTTAAAAGCATTAAGAGCATCCACACTGCTTGCAAAAGAAGTCACCGTATAACCTAAGATTTCCAGCATGCGCTGCAGCATTACAACCACTTCCGCCTCATCATCAACAACCAGTATTCGCTCACTGCCGTACTGCACATTTTTACCTGAATCAGATTCAACCTGTGTTTCTTTTTCAACGACCGGCAGATACAAATGAAAAACAGTCCCCTCACCAGGCTTACTTTCAACACTCATTTCCCCATTATGCTGTTTGATAATTCCATGTACCACAGCCAATCCAAGCCCTGTCCCCTTTCCTATCTCCTTAGTGGTAAAAAATGGATCAAAGATTTTCGATTGAGTCAATGCATCCATGCCACAACCTGTATCACCAATTGAGAGATCAAGATAGATACCGATTTCCAGCTGTGGACAGGCGGGAATACTACCAAGTGCAGTGACTTTTACTTCAGATAGAGAAACCGTTAATGTTCCGCCATCCTTTTCCATGGCATGTTTTGCATTTGTACAGCAGTTTAATAACACCTGATGTATCTGAGTGGAATCAGCAAGAACAGGTCGACATTCCAGATCAATATGTTCCTGCATTTCAATGGTGCTTGGTAAAGAAGATCGTAATAACTTAAGAGCTTCTTTAACAATGGGCTGAATCTCAATTGGAGAGAAATCTTCTTCCCCTTGACGACTAAAGGTAAGAATCTGTTTTACCAGCTGCTTTGCCCTGTTTCCAGCTCTGATCACCTGGTCGATGTCACTTTTAAGCTGATCGTTCTCATCTACCTGTTCCCTTGCCATCTCTCCATAACCAAGGATGGCGGCAAGGATATTATTAAAGTCATGGGCAATACCACCGGCAAGTGTTCCGATGGCTTCCATCTTCATCGCCTGTCGTAATTGTTTTTCAAGCGAAATTTCCCGGGTTACATCACGTTTAACAGCCACAAAATTGGTTATCCGGCCATGACTATCCTGCATGGGAGAAATAGTGGCATCTTCTTCAAATAAAGAACCATCTTTTTTACGATTGATCAGGTTACCTTTCCACACATTTCCCTGGAGAAGGCTTGTCCACATTTTTTCATAAAACAGTTTATCATGCTTGCCGCTCTTCAGAACACGAGGAGTATTCCCAATGGCTTCTTCACGACTATATCCGGTAAGGGTTTCAAAGGCAGGATTAACGTACTGGATTGTTCCATTGCGATCAGTGATCACAATCGTTTCCGATGTCTGTTCTATGGCAGCGGCCAGTCTCCTTCTCTCTGCTTCCAGTTCATTACGTCGACTAATATCTATTATGACCGCAATAAAAACCTGTCTTCCCGGGGTGACTGTTTTCTGAAGGTGCACTTCCACCGGATATTTTGAACCATCTTTACGTTGATGCCATGTTTCAAACACAAGCATTTCAACTTCATCTTCTTTTAGGGGTTGTATTGTTTCTGCAAATTTTTCCAAAGTGACGCCAAGTCTTATATCAGCAGGAGTTAACTCCTGTAACTCTGCAAGTGTATAACCAATATTCTCTCTAGCTCCTTTATTCACTAGTGTAAAAAGGAGAGTATCCACTTCAAATATATAAATTTCATTTAATGCATTTTCGACAATCTGTCCAAATACAGCCTGTTTTTGAGTAACTTCTTCTATTTTGTTGCGTTCGCTTATATCGCGAGCAAGAGCAACAAATCTCGGCTCCCCCTCTATTTCTATTTTATCAGTACTGACTTCCACAGGAAATATGGAACCATCCTTACGTTTTTGCGTTCCTGTCATTGTTAGTGGCCACTGATCAGAAAAAGTTCCAGTGTTAATCGCCAACACTTCCTCCTGCGTCAACTCAGGAGCAATATCTGCTACACTCAATTGCAGTAATTCGTCTTCCGTATACCCCAGACTTTTACACGCCTGTTCATTAACAAGTTCAAACTCTCCTTTTTCATCAAACAGAAATATCGCATCAGCCGCATTCTTCACCATGCGACGAAACCTTTCCTCACTTTGCTTCAGTTGTTTCTCAGTTTTTTTACGATCGGCAATACTTTGAACAAGTTTCCTGTTTACACCCACAAGAGATCGATATCGCCAAAACGCCATGAGAATAACAATGCCACTGAAAAGAATTGCAGCAGCAATACCAATTTTTTTCCCCGTCCAATACCCCGGAAGACTGCCAGTCAATTTCTGTTGAAATGAATAAAACAGAGAACCTTTATCTGCTTTAAGAAGTCTGACATGCTCATCTATTATCGTCAGTTTTTCCAAATGACTACCATTTTGAAGAGCAACAAAATATGCAGAAAAAGGATTAAAAACGATGGAGGTTGGGCATGTATCACTTACCTTCTGCTCCTCAAAAGCATATGTGTTATTAACAACTACAGCGTCTATGCTTTTAGTGTGAAGAGCCTCAAAGGCAGGTTCATAATTATCAAATTCCACATACTGTACCGGAATCTCAAAACCACCTATTAACTTTTTAAATCCAATAGTGATCTTACTATTACTTCTCACTCCAATTCTTTTATCACGCAAATCAAACAAATTCTGAATTTCAAGACTATGAGCATAAACAGTTCCCCAAAAAGTCCATATTGGTTCTTCAGAATAAGCCAATGTTTTCAGTCGTTCTCGATTTTTCCCCAGCGAAGTCATCAGATCTAATTCGTTTGCATTAATGAGCTCAATGCATTCCTTAAGATCACAGACTACATACTCTATGTTCCACCCTTCTTTTTCAGCAACATAATCAAGAACCTCAACAAACAGACCTTTGGGGCCATTCTCAAAATAGACAACCGGTTTATTTTGGAAGATGCCAACTTTAACAGAGTCCTCTGCCGAAACCTTAATAGACATTCCAGTAAGCACTGTGAAAACAGCTAATTGCACAACACATATGGTTTTCAGAAATGAATTATGAAACCCTTTAATCATCGTATTCTTTTCACTTTTTTAATATTTCGGTATGGACCAAACCAGACGAATTCATCGCAACTACGCCATCCTTAATTGATTTTATAGGGTGAAGAAATAGAAGTCAAATATGATTGATAAAAGAAATAAAACAATACCGCCCAGACAAGCAGGAAGCCTAACACCTAGCACTAACAAACAGGTATATTTACCTATTTATGGAAACGACACATTATGTTAGGCTTTCGACTTTTTAGCAAAACATTCATGCTGGTTGAATTTTCTGTTATGAACAAATCAGAAATGATATGCTCATACGGAATGACATTGTTATATAATTGTCGGGGAGGAATACTTTTTGCCA
>DAOVZA010000368.1 GCA_030635405.1 Desulfocapsa sp. | reverse complement strand
ATGAGCAGTGCAATTGCAAAGGATGCCGTGATGCAAGATGCACCATCGTTTAGTAAAGGTAGAAGCCTCTATCTGCAAACAAACTGTCTCGGCTGCCATGTGGCCAACGGTTATGAACGTGATGCGGGTATTGGCCCAATCCTGACCACCGTTGCTACAAAATCCGACGCCGCCTGGGCACTGACCTGGATCAAAAATCCGAAGGGTTTTCTTCCCAATACTGTAATGCCTGATTTTGAGCTTGAAGATGATAAAATCAAGGCCATTACCGCTTATCTCTACTCCCTTTCAAAACCTGGAAAAGCAGAGAGGAAAGCAAGAGCAAAACTTGATGATGCTCAAGCAATTGCGCGTGGTGAGAAAAGCCTCAACGATCTTGGCTGTCTCGGCTGTCATTCAGTGGATGGCAAAGACGATGGCTTTGGTCCTGACCTGTCACGGGTAGCTGAAAAAACCACCCCTGAATGGCTCTATGCCTGGATAGAAGATCCGACCAAGTACTGGCCTGAGACCAATATGCCCACCCTTCGTGTTCCTGAAGAGGAAATTCAGGATCTTGTGGCTTATCTTTCCAGCTTAAGAAAAGAGACCTCACAGACAGAAGCTCAACCTCTGAATGATCCTGCTCTTGTTGAAAACGGAAAGAAACTCACCGCTGAAGTGGGTTGTACAGGTTGTCATAACATCGATCAATTTCCAATCGGCTACAATGCTCCGCCGCATGATGGTATTGGTCAGAAACGTGTTGATGAGCTCGTCTTTGGTGACACCACAATTCATCACACCCTTGCGGAATGGTTGGCATTAAAAGTCGAAAACCCAAGAGCTTTTAACACCGTAGAAATCCCAACCCTGATGCCCAACTTTGGATTAACCAAAGAAGAAAGCGAGGATGCTCTCACCTTCCTGCTTTCCATAAGAAACCGTCATAATATCCCTGAAGGCTTTGTAAAGCCTCTGGTTGACCCAACGGCTGCAAGTTCAGTTGGTGCTAGACTTATTGAGGAAAGTAACTGTCTAGGCTGCCATACCATTAACAATAAAGGCGGCGCAGTTGGCCCGGACCTCAGCTTTCAGGGCGAACGTATTAATCCTCAGTGGATGACAGATTTCTTAATAAACCCAATCAAAATCAGACCGGAAGGCATTGAGCCAACCAGAATGCCCACCTTTGGTTTTAAAACTGAGGAAGCAGAAGCACTCACTGCCTATTGTTCAGATCTGAGTAAAGTTTCCTATCCATACTATCAGGCAGAGAAAAAGAAACTCAGCGGTGAAGATATGGATAAGGCCTGGAAAATCTACTTCCAAACCTTCTCATGTCAATCCTGCCACGCCTGGAACAGCATAGGCGGAGTTATCGGGCCTGACCAAAGTGACCTTGCTTCACGACTTCGAGCCGATTGGGTAGAAAAATACCTGGCCGACCCTCAGAAGTTTATTGCTGATGTTCAAATGCCAAACTTTGAAATGTATCCCGATGAATTGGAAGTTCTCACCCAGTTGATCATGACCTTCAATGAAATTCCTGAAGCAGTTTGGGATGCCATTAAAAAACGTTGGGATGATGAGTTGCTGGCTAAACAAGCTGCAGCTATGGGAGATGAATAATGATGAACTCTACAAAGGTAAAAACTGCAGGCCTGTTCTTTTTAGCATCCTTCATAACACTTTGTTTTAGCTTTCCTGTCTTTGCTGTGGAGAAGACAGAAGAACCTGCAACCGAAGAAACAGCGCCTAAGTATGAAGTCAGCATAGAGCTTGGAAGTGTAACCTACCAGCACTACTGCACTCCATGTCATGGTGTAAAGGGTGATGGACGAGGCTTTAATGCCCCTCATCTTCTGGTACAGCCAGCAAACCATACAGATGCAAAATTTATGTCTGAGCGCAATGACACTAAACTCTTTGATACCATTAACCTTGGCGGTGTTGAAGTGGCCAAATCAACGCTTATGCCTCCATGGGGTATGGCCCTTGGCGATGAACGAGTTAAATCACTAATCCTGCATTTACGCGAGCTCTGTAATTGTCAGGCTAAGAAGAACTGGTAAAAATGGTGCATATCACCTTTTTTGAATACTAACAAACAACATGAGCTGTTTTGGAGGAACAGAGGGCACTGATTCACAAGGAAGAAAAGAAACAGGAACATATAGATAGCCAATCATAGGGGGAGGCTTATATGAAAATCAAGTTTAAACAGACACATCCGCTACTATCCGTTGGGATAGGCGCATTTGTCTGTATGTCATTCGCAGGCGTTCAACCGGCTAACGCAGCCGCTGATCCAGCTAACGAATGGAAAAAATGGCAGACTAAATTCAACCATGAAATGGCATCCAAACAGCCTGAGAAAAAGGCAATGTGGATGGATAAGGAACTGGTTGAAAAAGTACTCACAATTGATGATGCGAATTTACCCAACACGGAAAAACGCGGCGTTACTAAAGAGAATTGCCTCAGCTGTCATGATGGTGTAGAGCAGATCTCTGCTTTCCATCCTATTGACACCTACGGCTGTACTATCTGTCACGGAAGTGACATGCCAGAATCATTGATCAAAGAAGAAGCTCATAAAAATATGATCTCTTCAAGGTCCATGAAAGGGCAAAGAAACCCATCCAACCTTCGTATCCTTGAGCAATCTTGTGGTACCGCTGGTTGTCATAACGGACATGAGCAGGAAGACAAGAACCATGTCTACCGTGTACGTCGTACCGTTATGGGACTGCAGTCCGGTATTTCCGGTGCTCTTCGGTATCAGTACGCTGCTCAGGAATCCAAGTTTTCCTCATACTCCGGTGTGGGTATGGATGATAACGATTACGTGCCAGAGCATCGTGGCGGCGTGAAGAAGATGGATACCCTGCCAGTGTTTTCTGCAAAAGATCTTGAGACCGACGATGACGGCAATGTTATTACCGTTGATGATATGGGTAATCCCATGCAGATTTCCGGCGAAAATGCCGACTCTCAGTGGCGTAAATCCTGTGCCCGTTGTCATTTCTGGAACGAAGGTAAGCAAGCTCCTGCT
>DAOVZA010000031.1 GCA_030635405.1 Desulfocapsa sp. | reverse complement strand
TACTCGGAACCAATATAACAGCAGACAGCCCAACACTCTTTACCCTGCCGGAAACATATGAAATAAGGAGAATTAAAACGTGAGGGTACTACTTGTTGACGACGAAAAAGATATTGTTTCAACACTGGCGGAACGACTTTCCCTTCGAGGAATAGAGGCTGTCTGGGTGACCAGTGGTGAAGAGGCTCTTAAAATATTAGAAACAGAGCAATTTGATCTGGCGATCCTTGATGTAAAAATGCCTCATATGAACGGCCTGGAATTACAAAACAAAATGAGTGAAAAGTATAAAGAACTCAAGTTTTTATTTTTAACATCACGGGGTGCTGAAGAACGCTCAGGACCGGGTGCCAAATTACTTGGAAAAGAAAATTATTTGAGTAAGCCGATTAAAATGGACTTCCTTCTGGAAAAAATGGATGCGGCACTGAAAAACCAGTTAAAAAGTTAAAGACGTAACATTCAAATTAATAATCAAATATATATTTTATATTCTATCACAGTATATCTAAGAAGGAGTAACGGAAGATGAAATTATTACTGGTGGATGATGAGCACGACCTGGTCTCCACTCTTGCTGAACGATTATCTTTAAGAGATATTGACGCTGACTGGGTAAGTAATGGTGAAGATGCACTCACTAAAATTAAAGCTACTACCTATGACCTTGCTGTGCTGGATATGAAAATGCCACACATGAGCGGGTTGGAGCTGAGAGAGAAGATCCATGCAATCAAGCCGAATATGAAATACATTTTTATGACTGGTCATGGATCAGTCGATGATTTCAATGACGCTTCATCGAAAGAAGGCTCGGACTGTTATTTGGTAAAACCAGTCAATATTGACATACTCATTAAGAAAATAACTTCAATTCTCAATGGATAACTTTCTTAAAATTTAAACTTTATACTGCATGACAAGCCACACTTCTATCATCTCCAAGTGATGTTAGGATTGGTTGAGTCGATCTACATTTATCTTCTGCCATTGGACAGCGTGGATGAAAAGGACAACCTTTTGGGGGATCCATTGGGTTAGGAATCTCTCCCTGAACCGGTGTTCGAACACGCCCAGTCATCTCAATGTCTGGTATTGTGTCTATTAATAACCTGGTATATGGATGTTTGGGATCATCAAACAGTTCATCGACAGGAGCTGTTTCACACAGACGCCCAAGATACATGACCCCTACACGATCAGCCATATGGCGGACAACTGCAAGATCATGAGAGATGAACAGGTACGAAAGGTTGAACTGCTTTTGGAGATCGGTCATCAGATTAAGAATCTGAGCTTGAACTGAAACATCTAAGGCTGAAGTAGGCTCATCACAGACAATAAATTCCGGTTCACTGGCAAGGGCCCTCGCTATTGAAATTCTCTGTCGCTGACCACCGGAAAACTCATGAGGAAATTTATCACCATCCTCTGCTGACAATCCGACCTTACGAAGAAGACTGGCTGTACGTTGCAGCACTGCTTGTTTATCCGTTAAAATACCAAAGGCCCGAATGGGTTCGCTAATGATTTTTGTTACACGCCAGCGTGGATTCAAGCTTGCATAAGGATCTTGAAAAATCATGGACATACGTAGTCGCAGTTTAATTTAATCTTTGTTTTTTGCAATATTCGACATATCTGTGCCATCAAAGTGGATCGTACCTGAAGTAGGCTTGTAAAGTCCAACTACCATATTGGCAATCGTAGACTTACCACAGCCCGATTCCCCCACCAAAGCAAAGGTCTCACCAGGATTCACAGAAAAATCGACACCATTTACAGCTGTCAAAAATTGACGAGGCAACCTTTCAATCAATCTATTCAGTAGTGGTTTGGATACTTCAAATTTCTGTTTTAAGCCAGTTGCTTTCAATAAGGGTTGGATGCTAGTTTTTGCGTTCATGATAGCTCCAGCAGGCAACCTGCGTTGGACCAATGTCGATGAGTTCTGGTCGTTTTTCTTTGCAGATAGCTTTGCATTCAGGACAACGGGGATTAAATGCACATCCTTGCGGGATATCCTTTAGGCCAGGCATGGTTCCATCAATTTGAACCAGCGTATCGACTCGTTTTGTAAGTGATGGAATGGCGTTCATCAAACCTTTGGCATACGGATGAGCAGCATTTTTAACAACCTGCCTCACCTCACCTATTTCAACTAATCGACCGGCATACATAACAGCGACGCGATCAGCTGTTTCAGCAATAACACCCATGTCATGAGTAATCAGGATAACTGCTGTTCCATGATCTTTGCAAAGCTTTTTTAGAAGGGTAATAATCTGGGCCTGAATTGAAACATCTAATGCAGTGGTAGGTTCATCAGCGATAATAAGCAATGGATTTACACAAAGAGCCAATGCAATAACTACTCGTTGCCGCATACCACCGGAAAATTGATAGGGATAATGCTCAATACGTTTTGCAGCTGCAGGAATCCCAACTTCCTCCAGCAGGCTAATCGCATGCTTGCGAGCCTGAGCAAAGGTCATATCTGTATGAGTCTGAATTGTTTCAATTAATTGTCGACCGATAGTGTATAAAGGATTCAAACTGGTCAGGGGATCCTGAAAGATCATCCCAATTTCTTTGCCGCGTATTTTTTTCATCTGCTTTTCAGGCAAATCATCTATACGACGATCATTGAGCTTGATACTACCGCTGGCAATTCTACCAGGAGGTTCTAAAAGACCTATTATGGATTGACCGGTTAATGACTTTCCTGCACCGGATTCACCAACAACACCAACTATTTCTCCGGGATTGATTGTAAAGGAAATATCATCAACAGCAACCAGAGTTCCTCGCCTGGTAGGAAATTCGATGCGCAGATTTTCAACACTGAGCAGTGGTTTATTCATGCCTTCCTCGTCTTTTGAATCCTTCATCATCTATTACCTGAGCTTAGGATTCAAAGCATCCCGGAGCCAATCGCCAACCAGGTTAACTGAGAGCACTAATATAGCAAGTGTTGCAGCAGGAAAGATAGTTATCCACCATTCACCGGAAAACAGGAAATCATTGCCAATTCGAATTAAAGTCCCAAGAGAAGGCTGTGTTACTGGAACTCCGACACCCAGAAAAGAAAGAGTAGCCTCAGTAACAATTGCCACAGCTAGATGGATAGTGCCAATAACAAGCACTGGTCCCATAACATTTGGAAGGATATGTCGCAGCATGATAAAAAACGGGCGAATTCCAATTACACGGGCAGCAAGAACATATTCTTTATTCTTTTCAACCATGGTGGAACTTCTTACGGTCCTTGCGTATTGAACCCACCCAGAAATACCTATGGAAAAAATTAAGACGATAATGGCAAGACTTTCAACATCGGCCTCAGGAACAAGAGTTCGCAGAACACCATCAACCAGCAGAGCTATGAGAATAGCAGGAAAGCTTATTTGGACCTCAGCAATTCGCATGATAACAGCATCGACCGTTCCGCCCATATACCCGGAGATAAGGCCAAGCCCAACGCCGAGAACAAGGGAAAAAACAACACTGGAAAACCCGACCAACAGTGAAATACGAGAACCATAAAGGATTGTGGACAAAAGATCTCTACCCTGATCTTCGGTTCCCAGTATAAAACGACTGTCACCATCTTCTTCCCATACTGGAGGGATATGAGCGTCCATCAAATCAAGACTTCCCATATCAAAAGGGTCGTGTGGAGCAATCAAGGGTGCACCAATCGCACTTATAACGATCAATAATGTGAGAACAGATGCAATAATTGTAATAGGTGAATGACAGAAGGAGTAAAAAATATCACCATCTAAGAAGCGCTTTAAGGCATCAATAAACAAGTTGGTTTTAGGAGCGTCAGCCATGTCTTCAGAGTGTTTATTCATTAGCCATTCGCCTTACCAAGATCAAATCGTAGACGGGGATCAACAACATAGTATAAAATATCGACTATCAAATTAATCACCACAAAGAAAAAGGCTACAAGCATGAGATATGCTGCCATAATGGGAATATCAACATTATGAATTGCCTGAAGAAATAAAAGTCCCATACCAGGCCACTGGAAGACTGTTTCGGTAATGATGGCAAAGGCTATAATGGAGCCAATCTGAAGTCCTGTAATGGTAATCACGGGAACCAGGGTGTTTTTCAATGCATGACCAAAGTAAATGGATCTGTCACTAAGCCCTCTTGCCCTTGCAAACTTTATATAATCGGTTCGCAAAACCTCAAGCATCTCTGAACGTACTAAACGCATGATCAGAGTAAGTTGAAACAGTCCCAATGTAATAGCAGGGAGTATCAAAGCCTTTAAGCCGCTTATAGTCAGGAAGCCCGTGGACCACCAGCCAATATGCACAACATCTCCACGACCATAGGACGGGAGCCAGCCAAGAATTACCGCAAAAACAAATATGAGTAGAATACCGATGAGAAACGTTGGTAAGGAGACACCAACAAGAGAAAAAGACATGAAAAATTTACTGAGCCAGCCATCCGGTTTAAGCCCGGCATAAACCCCCATGGGCAAGCCAACAATAAGGGACAGGAATGCCGCCACAAATGAAAGTTCCAGAGTAGCGGGCATCCTTTCCTTAAAAAGGCCGGTAACAGACCGTTTATGCTGATAGGAAATACCAAATTCAAATTTGGCAGCATTGCCTATAAAACGAAAAAACTGAACAGCAATAGGATCATCTAATCCCAGTGATACACGCAGTGCTTCACGGTCTTCATATGTAGTATCAATTCCAACCATCTGGTGGACAGGGTCCCCCACGAAATTAAACATGAGGAACGCCACCATTGCCACGAAAAACATAACGATCATGGACTGAAGCAATCTGCGAATAATGAATGCAATCATGAATTATTTTACATTCACATAGTTGAGAACAAACTGGTTATCAGCTCGTTGAATCAATTCAACACTGTCCTTTTTTCCCCAGGCAAGTGCCTGCTGATGCAGCGGAATGTAGCCAACTTCATCATTGAGAATCTGGTATGTTTCCTTGATCATATCATTTCGTTTATTCAGACCTGTTTCACTTAAGATGAGGTCAGCAAGTTCATCAATTCTGGCATTTGAATATTCACCAAAATTAAACTTTCCACGTCCACTTTCTTTGTCACGGGTGTTAAGCAAATTGAAAAGGACATTCCAACTGTCAAAACTGGATGGTGTCCATCCAAGCAGATAAAAGTCGGTATCAAAGGCCATTATTTTCTTAAAGTATTGAGCTTTAGGAACTGCCTTCAAGTTTACGTCTACACCAACCTTTGCAAGCATTGAGACAACTGCCTGACAAATCTGCTCATCGTTCACATAACGGTTATTGGGACAATCCATACCCAAAGTAAAGCCATCAGCATATCCTGCTTCAGCCAGGAGCTTTTTAGACGCTTCTGGATCATAAGGAAGGCGTTGAAATTCTTTGCCAAAGGGTTCTGCAAGTTTAGGAGAAATCATAATAGCAGATGGATCACTCAGTCCACGCATGATTTTCTTCTTAATAGCTTCAATATTTATAGCCTGATAAAATGCTTTACGAACTCTAACATCTTTTAATGGATTTTTTCCTTTAACATCAGAACTTTTCAGTTCATCATCAACCTGGTTAAGTCCTAAAAAGATTGTACGTAATTCAGGTCCTGACATTACTGAAGTACCACCATTGCTGTTCACTCTTTTGATATCCTGAACAGGCACTGGGTACATCATGTCTATTTCGCCAGATAAAAGAGCAGCAACACGAGTAGCATCGGAGGAAATCGGAGTAAAAATTACTTCTGTGAGGTTATGCTTAGGTGTATCCCACCAACCAGCAAATGGTTTCATGACTGATTTAACATCAGTCTGTCTTTCTGTTACGATGAAAGGTCCAGTTCCATTTTCATGACGGGTTGAATAGTTTTCAGTTCCTTTACTAACACTGGTAGCTTCAACAGCGTCATTTTTTTCACACCACTCTTTATCCATTATATACCAGCTATCCCATTCAGAAATCAGGATGGGGTTAGGCTGAGTGGTTACAAAATCAACTGTATAATCATCAACTTTGATTATTTCTTTTACTGTGGAGATACGAGTTTTAAAACTTGATCCTTCTGTACGTGTTCTTGCAAAAGAGAAAACCACATCATCGGCGTTAAAATCATTACCGTTGTGAAATTTAACACCTTTACGAAGATGAAAACGCCAGCGTGTAGGTTCCAACACTTCCCAGCTTTCTGCTAAAGCAGGTTCAGTTTTAAGATCAGGTCCTCTGCGAACAAGTCCTTCATAAATATTTCCAAGATAACCGATGAGGAAAGTTTCATTGAGAGAATGAGGATCCAGGGAATTAGCATCACCCTGAAAAGCCCATTTTAGTGTTTTAGATGAAGCCGTACCTGGGAGCAATGACATTGCCAACCCACAAGTCAAAATACATAGTAATAACGATAAACTCTTTTTTCGCATCTTCTTACCTCCATTAAAATTATAATAAACAAACTGCGCTATCAGATAAAACAATGGTATAAAAGTCAACTCTTAATTAGCTAGGCACAGACTTTAGGAATAGAAATTACTTCCCTGAAGTACCAATTACTCTTCAGATTATTTACGGGATAAACAGAGGATGAATTGAGCCGCCATATAACAGGAGCTCTATTCATTGGGGCATGGGTTGGATTTTTTCTTAGTATTTATATAGGCTTCCTCTCTAAGCAATGCAAATACAAACTAAGGGTTATTGTCTCAGTATACCTGTTTGACAATGTCGAACAGGTATACATTTTATCAACTCAGAGATACGCTCTGTTATTAATTCGGCTTACCACAACATTTTTTAAATTTCTTCCCTGAACCACATGGACAAGGTGCATTACGACCAACTTTTTCCCCTTCCCTCTTTTCAGGTTTAGGAGAAGGAGCATCTTCACCGGCAGCACCTTTGTTTAGCTGAGCCTGAGCCTGTTCCTGTTCCTGTCGCTCACGTCTTTCAGCCTCCAGACGTTCCACATCATCTTCCTGAACGACTCTTACACGCATCAACGTAGAAACCGTCTGCTGCTTAACAGTGTCTACCATTCGTATAAAGAGCTTGTACCCTTCTTTTTTATATTCATCTAAGGGTTTTTTCTGTCCATAGCCACGCAGACCTATTCCCTGTTTTAGATGATCCATGGAGAGAAGATGGTCCTTCCAGTGAGTATCAACAGTTTGTAAAAGTATAACTCGTTCCAAGTGGCGTTGAGTGTCAGATCCATTAAATTCTTCTTGCTCGGAATAATGCTTTTTAACAATTCCAGTGATCTTTTCACCAAAACTGTTCTCATCCATTCCTGATTTATCTTCATCTGTCCAGCTAGTTTGAATATGAAAGGCTTCGAGCATTGCTTCTTCAAAACCATCCCAGTTCCAATCTTCAGAGGCAAGGCGAGAATTTGAATAACCTGCTATCATATTATCCACTTGATCAACAGTCATATCATCAACAACATCTGCAAGATCATCACCTACGAGCACTTCACGACGTTGACGATAAATAACTTCACGCTGCTTATTCATAACATCATCATATTCAAGCAGATGTTTACGAATATCAAAGTTGTGCCCTTCAACCTTTTTCTGGGCATTTTCAATGGCTCGTGAAATGAGATTATGCTCAATGGGTTCATCTTCTTCCATTCCAAGTTTATCCATGATACCGGATATTCGACCAGAGCCAAAAATACGGAGTAAATCATCTTCAAGTGAAAGAAAGAAACGTGAAGAGCCAGGATCACCCTGGCGACCGGAACGACCACGCAGCTGGTTATCAATTCGTCTTGATTCGTGACGAGATGTTCCTAAAATATGCAGGCCACCGGCCTCCTTTGACTCATCAGTAAGTTTAATATCAGTACCACGTCCAGCCATGTTTGTAGCAATGGTTACCTTGCCATACTGACCGGCGTTAGCGATGATTTCTGCTTCACGATCATGCTGCTTGGCATTAAGTACTTCGTGCTCAACTTTTTCCTTTTTGAGAAGTCTGGATATTTTTTCAGATACATCAATGGATATGGTACCAACTAGGACAGGCTGTCCCTTTTCGTGAAGATCTTTGATCTCATTAATAACTGCTCGATCTTTCGCAGCAAGATTTTTATAAATTACATCGGCAAAATCTTTACGCACCATTGGCATATTGGTGGGCATTATCACGACATCAAGATCATAAATATTTTTAAACTCAGATGCCTCAGTATCGGCAGTACCTGTCATTCCAGAAAGTTTGTCATACATCCGAAAATAGTTCTGGAAAGTAATGGATGCTAGAGTTTGATTTTCTTTCTCTATTTTAACATGTTCTTTTGCTTCCAGGGCCTGATGCAAACCGTCGCTGTAACGACGTCCTTCCATGGTGCGACCGGTGAATTCATCAACAATTACAACCTCACCGTTCTTTACAATATAATCAATATCACACTGAAAAAGTGTATGAGCCTTAAGCGCCTGATTAAGATGATGCAACTGTTCTATTGAATCGGCCTCATAGAGATTTTCAACATTCAGCAATTCTTCACCAAGTGCTATACCATCTTCTGTAAGTGAGACCTGTTTAGCTTTTTCATCCACAATATAATGTGCCTCTGCTTTAAAGGCAGGCATTATTTTATCAACATTGCCATACATCTCTGTTGATATTTCAGCAGGCCCTGAGATAATAAGAGGCGTTCTGGCTTCATCGATCAGAATGGAATCGACCTCATCCACAATGGCAAAATTAAATCCTCGCTGACAAAAATCAGACAGCTCAAACTTCATATTATCACGCAGATAATCAAAGCCAAATTCGTTATTTGTTCCATATGTTACATCGGCAAGATAGGCTTCACGTCTTTGATCATCTGGCATATCATGGATTATTTTACCAACGTTCATACCGAGAGAATTGTAAACCTCACCCATCCAGTCAGCATCACGTGCCGCAAGATAATCATTGACCGTAACGAGATGAACACCCTTTCCGGAAAGTGCATTGAGATACACGGGAAGAGTTGATGTTAGGGTTTTACCCTCACCCGTTTTCATCTCTGCAATTCTACCCTGATGAAGAATAACACCACCAATGATCTGTACATCATAATGTCGCTCACCAAGCACACGCTTACCAGCCTCACGCATGGTTGCAAAAGCTTCGGGGAGAATTTGATCAAGACTTTCGCCCTTTGCAATACGTTCACGAAACTCAACCGTTCTTGCAGCAAGCTGAGCATCATCAAGAGATGTTACCGTACTTTCAAGTTCGTTAACCCGGTTAACAATTGGCTTTATCGTCTTAAGTACACGATCATTCTTACTGCCAAATACTTTTGTTAATGCTTTACCTATCATAATTACAATTCACTCTATTAATTGGGATTGAACAAAATTGATAAACACCTAAAAAGATACAATCCAAGGTGGATTTATAAAACATCAGAGACTGTACACTGCAAAGCCTCTTCATCACAATCTGGAAATTTGGTACAGTTCAGACAATCACTCCAGATCTTATGTGGCAGCTTACTCTTATCAATATCTTTAAAACCCTGTTTTCTAAAAAATCCAGCCTGATATGTGAGCGTAAAAACTCTTTTAATATTGTAGTCTTCAGCTTCTTCAAGACACGCCCGAACGAGTTTTCGACCAACCTGTTGCCCCTGCATATCTTCACGAACTGCAAGAGACCTGACTTCAGCAAGGTCTTCCCAGATGATATTCAAAGCACAGACGCCAAGGAGATTATCATCGGAATCAACAAAAACCTTAAAATCACGTAGTTTGTCATACAGCGAACTAAAGGACCTTCCAAGTAGCTGTCCCTGGTCGGCATAATGATTGAGGAGTGAATGCATTCCCTTCACATCACCCATTTTTGCATTTCGTATCATAGTTAATAAGCTGTTACTTGATAATTTTCTTTTTTTGATGTGCTTCCAGCTGAATCACTTGTAATACCTGTTTTCCCTTGCCGCTATCAGATGCTTTCAAAGAAAGATTAGCGCTATTCACCGGTGGATACAAGAGAGATTGCCCTGCCCACACACCAATGAGAAACATCCACAGAAATATGCAAAAACAGACGACGCCAATTCCGACAATTCCACTTCTTGTAAGCTGAAATTTCACCTTCTTAACTGGTTTTTTACGTTTCCTGGCGGCCATACATCACTCTGGATTGCTACATCTGTTCAGGAGCTGTCAGTCCAAGCATTTCCAGTCCATTCTTAAAGACCTGTTGCAATGCTGCGACAAGACAAAGGCGGGCATCGGTAACTGACTGAGGAACTTTTTCAGGATCGATAACTTTGTGCTTGTTATAATAACTATGCCAATCCCCTGCAAGTTCCATCAGGAAAAAGATAGCACGATGCGGAGCCAAATCAAGAGCTGCTGATTCGACAACTTCTGGAAATGACGCTATTCGCTTCAGAAGTTGTATCTCTTCAGGTTCTTTCAAAAGTGACAGATCAACATCTTTAATATCAACAGCCTTCAAATCAAGTTCTTTCGCCTTGCGTAAAATAGAACAGAGACGGGCATGGCCATATTGTACATAATAAACTGGATTATCCTTCTCTTCACTCGTTGCAAGATCAAGGTCAAACTCAAGCTGACTATCAGCCTTACGCATCATAAAGTAAAAGCGGGCGACATCTGTACCGACCAGATCAAGGAGTTCGTCAACTGTGACAAATGTTGCCTTACGGGTGGACATTTTCACCTGTTTACCATTTCTGGTGAGGGTCACAAACTGATGCAGAACTACAGTTACTTTTTTATGATCGTACCCAAGAGCTTCCAGCCCTGCCATTACATCGGGAACCGTTGCAATATGGTCTGAGCCAAAAACATCCACCATCCAATCGAAATTACGTTTAAATTTTTCACGATGATAGGCGATATCAGGAAGCCTATAAGTGGGTTCGCCGGTCTTTTTTATGATAACTCTATCCTGTTCATGACCAAACTCTGTCGTTTTAAACCAGACAGCATCATCCTTTTCATAAACAAGCCCTTTTTCACGAAGTTCAGCAACCACAGAATCTATATGGCCATCATCATAAAGGGAATGTTCATTGAAATAATTGTCAAAAACTATGTCCATTCTTT
>DAOVZA010000351.1 GCA_030635405.1 Desulfocapsa sp. | reverse complement strand
CTTGATTTACTTGTTTTCTGTATCTTCAGAAAGTTTTTGTACAAGCGTGGCTCCGGCAAGACCTATAAGACCAATGTCCTGGGCTTTTTTCATAGCAGGTTTTACCATTGAAGCCATCATGGCGCGTCGCTTCACGCTGCTCATATCAGCAAGTTTTGGAGTGTACTCGGCAAAAAGCAATCCCATATCCTTTTTGTTACCAAAGTAACGAGCATTGGGGCCGATATTTCCATCTGTTACCTCAAGACCTTTTGCACCATTCTTAACATATTGAGAGACCGCTGAATCTGGATCATCAAAATCACCAAATATACGGGCATCGGCAATACATGTCAGAACGCAGGCAGGGACAAGACCCTGGTCCACGCGTGGTTTACAAAGTGTACACTTGTCAATTTTACCATCGCTGTGAGCATCTGCCTGGGCAGGATTGACGTATCGTGCTCCATACGGGCAAGCGTCAGCACAAGCACCACAGCCAAGGCATCGACTTTTGTCTACCTGAACAGTCCCGTCAAATGGGTCTTTCCAGGTTGCCGAAACTTTCATGGTTTTAGTTTTACCGGTTTTTGCATCAGTGAAAGTCATGTCGACTGCTTCAGCTGGACATTCGTCCACACAGGGTGGTTTATCACAGTGATTACAAAGTCCGGGGTAGTAGGTTGCGGCCATACCATCATCGGTCATGGTGGGGCCTAAACGTTTTACCCAGTTACGCTGGTAAGGAACTGGAACTTCCCACTCAGCCCGACAGGCTATGGTGCAGGCATGACAGCCAACACAGCGTTCCAGATCTATGATCATTCCATATTGCATTGAATATATCCTCCTGAAAAGGCTTAAAGATGGTTAAGCTGGAATATCCAGAACCTTTCCATTCTTGATCAGTTTAACAAAGTTGTTTCTCATTCCATGACATCCGGTTTCCGGATCAATTGCCAGTTTGGTAATGAGGCTTGTATCATCAACACCAGCACCAACACCGATACTCATCAGTGGGTTGGCACTTCCATAACCGTGATACATGTAAACACAGTCCTTACGGATACCAGGTGTAACCTTTACTGTGGTAGTAGTTGTGGATTTAACACCTTCACTGTTAACGAAACCAACAGTATCACCATCCATAAGACCAAGTTTGGCTGCAACTTCATCATTTACCCAGACAGGATTGTCAGGCATGGCGTTGTGCAGCCATACATTGTTCTGACTTCTGTTGAATGTGTGAACTGGTGCACGACCGTAAAGTAATCTGGCAAATCCTGATGGATTGTTGGGAACAGGTACATAAGTAGGAGAACCAGGATGCCCATCATCTTCAATGTCTTCGTTATAGAGAAGCACTTCGAAGTCTTCGGGGATCTTGTATGGATCTTTACCAGGCCGAATATGGATACCATCTTCAGCTCTTAATTTATCCAGAGAGAGATTGGCTGTTGCCAGGCTCTTATTAACCATTTCTTCCATTGTTCTTACTGGTATTTTGTCCTTATGTCCCATTCGTTTGGCAAGTTCATTACAGATGTAAATCTGATCTTTACGCTCAAACATTGGGTCTACAAGAGGCATACGTGCAGAAATGTATTGCTGGTGTTTCTTGGAAAGATCCCACTGAGTGCCTTTCTTGATATAATCATAACGCTCAAGATAACTTGCTTCAGGAAGCAGAATGTCAGCCCAGGCGGTAACATCTGTTGGCATAACGTCAACACACATTACGAAATCCATGGCATTAAACATATCCTTCATCTTTTGCTGATTAGGGATAGTCTGCATTGGATTTTGCCCCCAGACTACGCAACTCTTGATGGGGTATGGCTTACCAGAAATCGCACAGTCACGGATTAGATCAGTGGGTGTTCCAGGAGGAGTATAAGGATAAATTTTCTCATCCTCATGGTGATCATAGTTAAGATCAAATTCATGACCATGATCTTCCTTAGCCCAGCTTACACCACCAACTTTTGGTCCTTTAGGAGGAACCCAACCGCCTTTAACGTAGTAAGCACCAAGAATACCAGTGAGACATGCAAGGGCACGTTGACGTTGGAAGTCATTGCCATACCAGGATACGTGTCGTCCAGGGTGAATTGCTACATTTGGTGCATTGTCTGCAAGCATATCAGCAACTTCTTTGATCTGCTCGGCCGGAATGTCACATTCTTTGGCAGCTTTCTCAAGAGTCCACTCTTTGATGGCTTCTGAAAACTCATCAAAACCATCGGTGTATTCTTCAACAAATTCTTTGTCATATTTGTTGTTTTGTACAAGATAATTCATGATGGCGAGCATATAGGCCGTATCGGTACCGGGTTTGATTTGCACCCAGATGTCAGCCTTTGCAGCAGATGCGGAGAAACGCGGATCTGCAACGATTAATTTAGCACCATTTTGAAGCCCTTGAATGTACTGTTTTATGTGGGAAACATGTACATTCTCGCCCAAATGATCTCCGATAAAGAAGAGAACCTTGGTATTAGGCATATCAATTTTTTCCCCGGGTGCCTTGCCGATGGTGGCAACATATGCGGTATCACGGATACCACGACACTGGAAGAAGGATGCTTCAGAAACATTGTGTGTTCCTACTGTACGCTCAAAATAGTGCATGGGGTATTTTGCAGAAGCACCGTGCGGAAAGACGCAGATACCATGTGCACCGTATTCATCCACAGTGCTTTTGAGCTTGGAACCACACTCATCGAGTGCTTCTTTCCAGGAGATACGTTTCCATTTTGGAGCACCACGTTCCCCAACATTTTTCATTGGGTATTTTAAGCGATCCACATCGTAAAGCAGTTTGACACCGGCATTTCCGCGAGCACATATAGCGGTACCGTTATCGATGGATTTTGGGTTTCCTTCGAGTTTCATCAAACGACCGTCACGAACCTTACCAATAAGTTGGCAACGCCAGAAACACATTTCGCAGATTCCACCTACAACGGTCTTGTCACCTGCAGTACCCTTTGTGTCGAGTCCTGATTTGGTAACACCGCTACTAGCGGAAACAACCTTAGACAGAGGTACCGTGGCTGCTGCCAGGGTTGCCGTCTGAAGGAATTTACGCCTCGTTAGGTTGAAAGCCATCTTTGTCTTCCTCCTTAGTAAAAAAATCAATTAACTGTACAACCACCCGATAAAAAGGATGGTGAGCTCCTTCCGTTACCCTGGGGTGAAACTTGCTATACCAGGGGCGAAATAGTTTTTTCAGGAATTT
>DAOVZA010000176.1 GCA_030635405.1 Desulfocapsa sp. | reverse complement strand
GGCTTTGATCCCTGCTTTCCATGCCGGGGTGCCGTCAATGGGTGTAATAATGGTCAGCAATCCGTCTCGAATAGAGATCTCAATGCCCAGGCCGCCGAATTTGCCTTCAGTCTCCGTTTTCAGCAGCTCGAAGAAGCGATCAAACTTGTGTATGCATCAACCTGGTTTGAAAGTCCAAGGGCTTATTCAAAAGTGTCAGAACAGGGACGTGAAGATTCCATGGCTGTTATTATCCAAGAGCTTGTTGGTGAGGAGTATGGTGATTTCTATTATCCGGACATTTCAGGTGTGGCCCAATCGCATAACTATTATCCGATTATGAAGATGAAGGCAGAGGATGGTATTTCTCATATCGCCTTGGGTATCGGGAAAACAGTTGTGGATGGAGAGCGATCACTCAGGTTTTCTCCTGGTCACCCGAAACGCCTTGTTCAATTCTCAACGGTGGACGATATCCTCGAGAATTCGCAGCGCCATTTTTACGCTCTTGATATTGCTCATTCAACGCAATTAAACCGAGACGGATCAAACCTGGTTAAACGTGTTGTGCAGGATGCGGAGCATGAAGAACCCGTGCAAATTCTATCTTCAACGTATATCCCGGAAGAACACAGAATTCGCGATACTATGATGCCAGGTGTTAAAGTCGTTACCTTTGCAAGAATTCTTAAACATAATCTTTATCCACTGCCTGAGATTCTTACTGAATTACTTGATCTTGGAAGACGTGGAATGGGCTGTGAGGTTGAAATTGAATATGCGGTTCGCCTTGATAAAAAGATACAAAAAAGTGAATTCTTTTTTCTGCAAATGCGTCCCATGGTTACCGGTGGTGAGAATGTTGATGTTGCGATCTGTTCCCATGAAATAGATAGGTCCTTCTGTTTCTCAAGATCCTGCCTTGGGCATGGTCGGTTAGAAAACATGGCCGATATTCTTTTGATCAGGCCTGAGAGTTTCGATGCCGGGGCCACCAGAAGCATCGCAACAGAAATTAATACATTTAATGCAAGGCTTCAGGCCGAAGAAAGACCCTATCTGCTGATTGGACCAGGTCGTTGGGGCTCTGCTGATCCATGGCTTGGTGTTCCTGTACAGTGGCGTGATATTTCAGGCGTTGGTGCAATTGTTGAGTTGCAGAATGAACAACTTCATGCTGATCCTTCTCAAGGATCACATTTCTTTCAGAATATCACATCTCTTGGCATACCCTATCTTACGGTAATGGAGACAAAGGATGAAACTTCTAAAAACTGCACTAGTAAAAAAGGTGACAGTTGTTTGGACTGGAACTGGCTTATGAAACAGGAAGATTTTGAGGATACGACCTTCATACGCCATATCCGTTTGTCTGAACCCTTTGTGATGAAGTGTAATGGGAAGGAGGAAATTGCTGTAATTTATGAGAATTATGATAAAAGTGTTAAGTCTTTTAAGGACTCGTGTAAAGAAATAAAACGAAATTGATTCGTAATCGTACCGACGAGTCAGTTTTAATATATTGAAGCAGTAGCCAATTTAACGGAGGCAGGTATGGATGATATTATCGGTTTGATTAAGAATAAAGATCCCGAGCAGAGAGAGTTTCACCAGGCAGTTGAAGAGGTCGTGGCCTCTGTAAGGCCAGTTCTCGAACGTAACCCAGAGTATCGTCAGCAGGCAGTTCTTGCCCGTGTAACAGAGCCTGAGCGTGTTCTTATGTTTCGTGTTCCCTGGATGGATGATGATGCTCAGGTACATGTCAATCGTGGGTTTCGGGTGGAAATGAACTCGGCAATTGGCCCTTATAAAGGTGGCTTACGCTTTCATCCTTCTGTGAATATCGGGATCATAAAGTTTCTGGCTTTTGAGCAGGTTTTTAAAAATTCTCTTACCACGCTTGCCATGGGCGGTGGAAAGGGTGGTTCTGATTTTGATCCTAAGGGGAAATCAGATGGTGAAGTGATGCGCTTCTGCCAATCATTTATGGCCGAATTGTTTCGTCATATTGGGCCAAACACCGATGTTCCAGCAGGTGATATTGGAGTTGGAGCACGTGAAATTGGATTTCTTTTTGGAATGTATAAAAAACTCCGTAACGAGTTTACCGGAGTGCTCACCGGAAAGAGCCTTGATTGGGGCGGGAGTCTTATTCGTCCTGAAGCAACAGGCTACGGAACAGTCTATTTTGCAGCGGAGATGCTTGCAACACGCGGTGAAACCCTTGAGGGGAAAAGTTGTATTGTCTCAGGATCAGGAAATGTTGCACAGTTCCTCACTGAAAAGGTGATAGACCTTGGTGGTAAGGTCCTGACTCTTTCCGATTCGTCCGGGTATATCTATGACGAAGAAGGAATAGATCGTGAGAAACTCGCCTTTGTACAGCAGTTGAAAAATATCAGACGGGGCCGAATAGGGGAATACACCGAAACCTATCCTAACGCAGTTTACACGCCAATTGATCCACTGCTTGATCATAATCCACTCTGGGATCATAAAGCTGATTGCGCTTTTCCATGTGCTACTCAGAATGAAATTAATGAACAGGATGGACAAAATCTTGTGAATAATGGTGTTGACCTTATTAGTGAAGGAGCAAATATGCCATCTGTTCCAAAAGCCGTTGATCTCTTTGTCGATCATGGTTTGCTGTATGCTCCAGGAAAGGCTGCAAATGCTGGAGGCGTTGCGGTGTCAGGGCTTGAAATGGCTCAGAACTCGATGCGCCTTTCATGGCCTCGGGAAGAGGTTGATAAACGTTTGAAAGAGATTATGAAATCCATTCATAGAACCTGTGTTGATGCTGGTGAGGTTTATGGCGTACAGGGCAATTATGTTGCTGGTGCTAACATTGCAGGCTTTGTAAAAGTCGTGAATGCAATGCTTGATCAGGGACTGGTCTAGTAAAATAATAAGCATGTCGCTTTATGATGAACAATGCACCCGGGATTTTAATTTATTGGAATCCCGGGTGAATCAATACTTTGCTGAGATTGCGGTGGATTGCCCATATCATCTGCCCCATAATGCAATGTTTTATCAGGCACTGTTTTCGCCTCTTTCTGATCGGGCAATGGAGCTGTTTCTTGCTTCCGGTTACCGTAGAAACGGTAATTGCCTCTACACCATGCACTGCTCAACTTGTAAAGCCTGTATCCCGATACGTCTTGAAGTACAAAAAATGAAGTTGAATAGGAACCAGCGTCGGGTGCTCAAAAAGAACCAGGACATTGAAGTTGAGTTTGCACCCATCGAAGCAACTGAAGAGAATACAAAACTCTGCGAGAAATTCCTACGTGGTCGTTATCCACAAAAGAACAACGATGGAAGCAACTATTATGATGGATTCTTCCTCAATAAAATAATCACTGGAATGGAATTTCATTACCGATTGCAAGGAAAACTTGTGGGGAGTGGGATAGTGGATGTTGGGTTGAACTGGATGAATGCGGTTTATTTCTATTTTGATCCGGATGAAGCATCCAGAAGCCTTGGAACATTTAATATTTTAACCATGATTGAGACCTGCCTGAAACTGGATATCTCCTATCTCTATCTTGGTTATTATATCGAAGATGTTGCTGCCATGAACTATAAGAGACACTTCAATCCTCATTATCTCTATATTGATGATATCTGGCAGAAGGTAGAAAAATAAATCTGCAGTTTTTTCCCCTTAGAAATATCATATCTCTAGTTGACTCATATCTGGTCTTTTAGAAAAAAGCTGGCGAAGAGTAGAGATCGACAAACTAAACATGGGAACCTCTTTTTTATAGGCTCTATAGTCATCACCAAATTTTTCTTCGGCCTCAGGTTCTTCGAGGTAGCGTATCATTAGAATCATCAAAAGAGCTTCAGCCGGCCATATCATAAAAATGAATGTAGGTGAGCCAATGATGAGTGCCAGGGTAAGAGGGAAAAAGAGAAGTACAAAGTGCATCGGGTGTCGCATGCAGCTATAAAATCCTGTTGTCACAAGACGGTTGGTTTCCATCCTTGGAAGATTACCAACACGACCTGCACGAGCAAGGTTACGTCCTGTGTTTTTTGCACCGTTGATAACGAATAGAGAGAGAATAACACCTGCAATAAAAGAAAGTGTATGGAGTAGAAGACTGCCAAACAGAGCAGGAAAGAGAGACCTGTCTATCATAATACCAACGATGGCTCCACCGATTAACATGACAAGCCAGATTATTATTCTTATTATTGTTTTAGAGCCAGGCATTATATCTTAACCAAGGGAATAAAGGGCACAAAAAAGGCCATCCCGTAAGATGGCCTTTCCTTCAGATAAAAAACTTTTGGAACAAACAGATCCTTAAAATTCGTACGCTAACTGAGTGATGATTACACTTGCATTCTCACCAGTTCCACCGTCAGCAACATCATAGTCAGTATCATAACTGTATTCCATGGACAGGGCAGTTCCAGGAAGTAAAACCATACTGGCGACAGCAAGGATTCGTGTTTCAGGTAAACCAAGGTCAACTGCTTCGCTTGTACCCTGGTAACCAATAGCAAAAATGGACTCTTTGCCTAAGACTTCAGCTGAGTAGGCCACTTCAGTGTTCCATGCTGCAGGCTCAGCTGAAAAGGCTGTTCCAGTGTTCATACCAGATGGGTCAGCTTCCATGTCGCCTGCTTCAGCAAACGCATCGAGGGCTTGAACGTACTCACCAATAAAAGTTACAGGTCCGAACCCTGCCATGATATGGAGACCGATGCCGTTGATATGATCCTGTACGGTATCGAATCCAGATTCAGCAAGGTAGTCAGATAGTCCACCAGAATCTGCAATGTTATTAACCCAGCTGATTCCTGTTCGCAGGTTCATGGTATCAGTTTCAAGTTCATAACCTGCTTCAGCACCAAAACCAGTTATTGTTTCGCTGCTGCCTGTTTCTTTCATTCCATTGTAACCATAGATACCACCGTAGAACCCATTGCTAAGAAAGCCAAGAGCAACGCCATAGTCACCTATCTCACCAATCTCAAGGGTAAGTGGATCTTGAACCATATTGGTTTCAAATGAACCGAAAGGCATATAGAATTTACCAACGGTTAAGGAGAAGGGTGATTTTTCTTCATTTCCAAACAAGATAGTGGCTTCATCGATATTAAAGTCACCATCGGGGCCTTCATAAAGAGCTAAGATTTGTGCGGCAGCCCAGTCTGAAACTTGAGCCGCTAAACCGAGTTCTACTGTGGCTACGTTGAATTCACTAAAGCTATTGCCTTCGTAGTCATCACCAAAAACAGCTTCTCCTTCAATCACACCAAAGACAGTTAAGTAGTCATTTATTTTCTGTTCTTTGCCGTCTTCTTCGATCTGTTCACGCATTTCTTTTTGAATAGTTGAATGAACATGGGTATGTATTAAACTTGCAGGGACTGTATTTGGTGTATCACTATCCTTTTGAACGGAAGTGGCTCCGGTATCAGGTTTTTCC
>DAOVZA010000273.1 GCA_030635405.1 Desulfocapsa sp. | reverse complement strand
TCATGAAAATATTGCCAAGGCTGGCAAGCTGCTGAGCCCTCCCAAGTAATTGATCATGGATTTGCAGAAGAAGAGGCTGGAAGAACTACGGCTTCTTCTGAATGATCATTCTCATCGGTATTATGTCCTTGATGATCCAACAATTTCCGATGGTGAATACGATCGACTTTTTAATGAATTACTGAGTATTGAAGAGAGCCATCCCGATCTGCTAACCGCTGATTCTCCGAGTCAGCGTGTCGGTGGTGCCATATTAGATAAGTTTGAGCAGGTGGAACATCGTCTGCCCATGCTCAGCCTTGAAAATGCCTTTGATGATCAGGATCTTCATTCCTTTGAAGATCGCCTTTTCCGTTTCCTGCTCAGTGAAGAGCCCATTTCCTATATGGCCGAACCAAAACTCGATGGTCTGGCTGTGGAGCTTGTGTATGAAAATGGTCTCTTTATCCAGGGAAGTACCCGTGGAAATGGGACCGTTGGCGAAGATATAACTGCTCAACTTCGAACTGTTTCTTCCATTCCTTTACGTCTTCAAAATAATACTATTCCTCTCCTTGAAGTGCGTGGTGAGGTTTTTATGGATCGGGATGGCTTTGATAAGCTCAACCGGCAGCGAGAAGAAATCGGCGAGCCTCTTTTTGCCAATCCTCGTAATGCAGCTGCAGGCTCTTTGAGACAACTCGATCCCAAAGTTACAGCTCAAAGGCCATTACGGTTTTTTGTGTATGCTGTAGCTGATCCTGCCACCACCGGATGCAATAATCAGAAGGAAATGTTTGCCCTGATGGCAACTCTTGGCTTTCCTGTTAACTCTCATATAGCTTTCTGTCCTGATATTACGAGTGTAATTCAAAAATTTGCAGAACTTTCAGAACTGCGCCACGATCTCTCATATGAAATTGATGGTATGGTGGTGAAGGTTGATGACTTTAATCTGCAAAACAGGCTTGGTGCCAAGGCTAGGGCGCCACGATGGGCTATTGCCTGTAAATTCCCGGCAACGCAGGCTACAACGAAGATCATGAAAGTGGAATTTCAGGTTGGCAGAACAGGAGCCATTACGCCGGTTGCCATCCTTGATCCCGTTGATGTGGGTGGTGTTATGGTGAGTCGTGCAACTCTTCATAATGGTGATGAAATTCTCCGTAAGGATTTGCATATTGGAGATACAGTTCTTATTCAGCGGGCAGGAGACGTTATCCCTGAAATTGTAAAACCCGTATTTGAAAAACGTGTTCAATTCGCCAAACCTATTACTCTTCCAACTGAATGTCCCGTCTGTTCGCATCCCCTGGTAAAACCTGAAGGCGAAGCAGTTACCCGCTGTGTAAATCCGCATTGTTCGGCCCAGCGCTTGCGTTCACTTGTTCATTTCTGTTCTAAAGCTGGTCTTGATATTGAAGGTCTTGGAAAAAAGAGTGTGGAACAACTCTTTGAATTGAAGCTGATAAGTGATTTACCTGATGTCTTCAGACTTCAAATGTCAGATCTTGAAGAGCTTGATGGGTGGGGAGAGAAATCTGCAGAAAATGCTATCACTGGTGCCAGAATCGCTATGAAACCATCGTTGTCACGATTTCTTGCAGCTCTTGGCATTCGCTTTGTGGGTGAGGTGACAGCTGGTTTACTTGAGACCACATTTCAAAGTCTTGAAAAAGTGATTACGGTTACTAGTAAGGAGTTACTTGAAGTGGAAGGGCTTGGTGAACAAGCCGCAAACTCCATAGTTGAATATTTCTCGGATCCTGGTGTTCAAAAAATGATGGAGGCATTTAAAGAAGTAGGAGTGCATCCTCTGGTTCTTGAAAAAACAGAAGAAACTTTGCTTTTAAGTGGAGAAGTGCTCCTTTTTACAGGAAGCTTGAAGAAGATGTCCAGATCAGAGGCAAAAAAGATCGTTAAGGATAATGGCGGACAGATTGCCAGTGGAATCACTAAGAAATTAACCTGCCTTGTGGTTGGTGACAAACCAGGGTCCAAGTTAAAAAAGGCTCAGGAAAAGGGGAAGAAAGTTCTTACTGAGGATGAGTTCCTGGAATTATTGAATCGTCAAATCAGATCTGAAACTTCAAAAAATATTTGAAAGAAATAAGATGCCTTTAATACAAATAGTTAGCTCGGGCTTAAAAATACGTTTTTAACTTGCTGTTTATAGATGTCTAATTTAGCCTTCTTTTTTCATTCTCTCCCATCTCTATTTCAAAGGGTACAGTATGCAAACACAAAATTCCCCAAATACGTCTAATCTGTCGTGCTCCGAAAAATCATTATTTCAAAACTTTGGAAGTAGTCTCCATTTTAAAATCAAAGATTTTTGTGATCTCAAAGAGGTATTGGAGTTAGACGAAGCATTGTGGATAGCAACCACAGCTCCTGTTTCAACTCTGAAGATTGATCCTGCTTTTCTGAGTCTGCTGGATAGCGATGGGGATGCCCGTCTTCGTGCGGAGGAAATCAAAAATGGAATTCGTTTTCTTGATGAATACCTTGTGGATTTTTCTGGAGTTCAAGACAATAATACTAATTTATCCCTTGCTGCTATTAATATCGAAACAGAGCTGGGAGAACGCATCCATTCTTCAGCGCTGAAAGTGCTCTCGCGCCTCAATATTCCCCCGAAGTCAGTGGGACTGGATCAAGTTAGGAAGGTTAAAGATGAAGTCCTTGAAGGAGGACTTGATCAGGCTGGCATCGTTTTAGTAGAAGCTGCAACAACAGATGAAACGCGCACTTATATTAAAGATATTCTTCGCACTGTTGGCGGCGTGAAGCACCCCAATGGCCAAGAGGGCATTGGGGCAGATAGTTTGAGTAGCTTTATGGAAGAATGCCGACACTATATAGACTGGCAGCTTGAGGCTGGTGCAGTGAATGGTGAGGTTGCCACAGAAACATTACCTCTTGGCAAGGATACCGCTGAAGGATATGCTCTTTTCCATTCTCTTACAAAAAAATTGATTCAATATTTTCTTCTTTGCGATATCAAACGACTCAATCCACAGCTTCTTACTCGTGCCCTTGAAACTCCGGAGGGAAATCTGGCTCTTAATCTTATGAATATCGAGGAAGCAGAATCATATCTGAAGAGTGCACCACTCAGTTTCCTTGACAGCGAAGGTATTCTGGATTTAAGCGGAGAGATGAACCCCTATTTTGTCAGGAAGATGGAGGAACTGACGGAGAAGGTTATTAAACCGTTGCTTGGGAATGAGGTGAAGAATCTCAACAAACAGTTATTTCATAAGCTGCAAAATATTTTTAAGCCTTTTGGGGAATGGACTGAGAGGATGCCTGAGGTGCGTGTAGATAGCCTGGAAGCGGCAACCGTGCAGGACTACCTCACCAACGTTTCATATCGTCAGGTTCTGGAAGAGCTTATCGAAGAGAGCCATCAAACAGCTTTTGTTCTTGATAATCTCAAAGAACTTGAACGACTCCAGCTTTATCAGGCTTATCTGCTTCCCCTGGCAAACAGTTTTGTCAGTTTCCCTCGGCTTTATCGTCCTGATGAGCGGGCGCTGTTTGAAGAAGGTACTTTGATAATGGATGGTAGGCATTTCACTCTGGCAGTAAGAGTGGAAGACCGAAAGCATCACATTGAAACCTGTAAGAGCAGCAATATTTTTGTTATTTACTGTGAACTCTTCGGAGCAAATGATAAAAAGGTTTATGAAATTGCTGTACCGGTTACTTCGGGTAGCCGCGGGAATATTCATCTGAACAAATGGGGGATATTTAATGATATTAGCGGCAATGAACTCCACGCCAGAGTTGTTGATATCGTTGAAAATCCTATCAGTATATCTGAGGCGATGGTGGAGCCTTTTGTGCGTATCAGCCGTGCCTTCTTTTCACGCCTGGAAGAATTTTCTTCTAAGGCTGAAGAACAACTGTTTCAGATGGATGCAAAATCAAAGGATAAAATGAAAGAGGATGCATCTGCCATCGGGCTG
>DAOVZA010000329.1 GCA_030635405.1 Desulfocapsa sp. | reverse complement strand
TCGCCTTCAGCAATGGCAAGTTGGGCAAGTGTGTCATATGAAGCTGCGATCATCGAATGTTGGCCTCCAAAGGCCTTTTGCCTGATCACAACTACCTGTTTGTAAAATTGAGTTGCCTTTTTATAATCGCCAAGCGTTTGATATAAACCTCCAAGGGTGGAAAGGGCATCGGCCGGAGAAGGATACAGTGTGGACACATCATTTTGTTCATATTGAGCAGCAAGGAGAAGAAGTTTTTCAGCTTCCAGATATCGCCCCTGGCGAAGATAGAGCTGACTGAGAGTTATCCTGCTTTCAGCAGTATCAGGATGATCATTTCCAAGTACTCGCCGTTGGGCTTCAGTCACTTCGGTAAGTACTTTCTCGGCCTGTTTGAAATTTCCAGACACCAGATAAAGGATCCCAAGGAAACTTTTTGTCTCCAGGGTCGATTTATCTTCAGGTCCGGAAATTTTTTCACGAATTGCCAATGCTTCCAGAAAGGATCGTTCAGAATTTTCAAAATCGTTCGTTACCCAACCGTAGGTCATTCCAAGGCCATTAAGACATTCGGCGACATACTCATGATCAGGGCCAAGTTTCTCACGTAATTCAGGCAAAATGTTTTCGAGGAGGGGGATAATTTCTTCAGTGCGTCCCTGGCTGTAAAGATCCTCTGCCTTCATACGGACTTGTAGCGCTTTCAGATGAACACAGGAAGTGAGAAACAGGCAGAGCAATGCTGCAAGAAAAAAATTTTTATATTTGCGTAAATATCTCATGGGGATATTTGTTGCTCACTCATAGTTAAAAATACCAATCGGCAAACAAAAGAAATTTCTTGGTAGTGATCAGAGAACAGGATTCATCGGTAACATCAGAAAAAACAGAAGCCGAATCCGTTCCCAGAGAGGCACATTCGGTTCAGTCTTGGAAATATCCTCTACCCCATTACGTAACGTCTTCCATGTTAGAGCGCCTTCTGAATCCATGCTGACCTGCCAGCAATTTTCAAGATTCATGTCAGATTTAATAATATCACCAACTTGCCTGGCAAGCTCAGGACTCTCAATACTAAAAACATGTTCTGTGTTTATATGGGTGGAGCGAGGATCAAGATTGAAGGACCCGATAAGCAGGGTTCGTTGATCAATGACTGCTGTTTTTGCATGAAGACTGATCAGGGGCATTTCTTCCATTTCTGCAAAACGGTTAAAAACAGTATTGCGAAGAGCAGCATCAGGTCGTAATTCGTATAGGGTCACGCCACTTTTTAGAATCTTCCGCCGCTGTTGTTTGTAGGCTGAAAAAACCAGATCATCTTCAGCAGAAGCCATGGAATCCGTAAGTACCTGGATCTCAACTCCGCGCTCTGTCATGGATGCAAAGAGATCAATGGTACCTGGCATAGTTATCATATAAGGAGTTTCCACAAGAACTTCCTTTTTTGCCTTCAGAAAAGAATGTGTCAGGAAATCACCTGTTTTACTAAAGCCGCGCAGGCTCATTAATTTTTCATTTTTACCGGGAATATCGTAGGCAATTGCTGCTGCACCCCAGGCTAATTCTTCTGGCAGGTTTTCCAGTGATTCCCCAATTTGAGCCATTGCAACGTTAAATCGTGGTGGAAAGTTTTCGGGGTTCTGTGCATAGGATTTCAGTTCCTGATAATAAATTGATCGTTCTCTGGAATCAATCGAGGTTGGCTTAATTTGCTGAAGATCGACTGCCCAGTCACTATTCCAATATATGTCAAACCCCTCGCGTACTTCCGGTAAGATTGCTCCAACCACCATTAGTTCACGATCACGGAAATTCATCTCACTGTGCATGTCGTAATATTCATCAGCATTATTTCGCCCGCCTATCAGCATTACTTCACCATCAACCAGAAAAATCTTGTTATGCATTCGGCGATTGAAACGGCTAAATGATGCCATACTACCAGCAGCCACTTTTAAACCGAGGTTTGCATCTAATCCGGGATAGGGGTTGTAGAGTCGAATAGAAACATTGGGGTGATCATTGAGCAGCAGCAAGTATTTACTGTCCACATCAAGGGTTAGATAATCAAGCAGTATCCGGATACGAACGCCACGTTGTGCAGCCATGAGTAAGTGTGCCGCACCAATTGTGCCAACATTATCATCCTTCCATATAAAGGTCTGGATATCTATGCTTTTTTGAGCCTTGTCCACCAACGCTCCCTTCCATAACAGTGCATCCTCCCCCTTGTCCAACAGATAGGCTCCGGATAACTCAGGATGCTCTGTGCATACTTTGTTGAAAATTCTGGAGAGTGCAGTGTCTTCTCCATGAGATGAATTTTCAGCATCTCTGTTTTCAACAGGATAAGGGACATAAACAGATGAGCATCCTGTAAATATGAGCAGTATTGGTACCAGAAATAGAAGCACAGTTGAACGACGAGTAATTGGAATCATCTTTTCTCTCTCGGTGTAAAAGAGTAGTGGTTTAAAAATCTGGCTGGTATGAACTCTTATCTAAAGTATCCCATTCGGAATTATCATTCATGCAGGCAGTAATGTTTTTCTTAACAGTATCATCATTGCCAAGAATTGTCTCAATATAGAGTGTTTTACAAACATTGTTATCTAAGGTTACAATATCAGTGAGTGTAATAGTACCTTTGTGGTTATTTTTTCCATTTTGCCATCTTTGAGAATCACCTTTCGCACCAGACACCAAAAGGGGCCGCATAGTACTATTTATTATTTCACGATCCTCATCTGCAATTCTTTCTTCGTCGACATTCAGGATCACCACCAGTGATTTACCAATGTTACCTATTAATTTAAAAGGTGCTTTGGTTATACCTGTCACCAGGCCGGTTATTGCACCTTCACTGGCTTGTTTTCCTGCTGTACGAGCACTTTTTGTTATTTGTTCTGCCTGTTGCAACATGGAAGGAATTGCTTCTCTTGTTTTTGTTATCTCGGCTACTACAACAGGTATCAACTTACGCGTTTCACTCATTTCTACGGTTGCAAAGTTGATCGTATCACAGGTTTTGTCTGCTGTTTTTATAATGATTGGAAGCTGTTCACGCATTGCCTGAACTTCCATTAACATAATCGAAACCTGATCACGTACCAGGGTAGTCTCGGCTAAAACTTTGGGAACAAGTTCACGTGTTTTTTGAATTTCACTTAAAACTGGTGGAATGGCCTCACGTACCTTGCGTGATTCTGTAAGAAGCATAAGAACGAGTTCACGACTGTGTTTTGTCTCTTGCAAGATTTCAGGCACGAGAGCGCTCAATTCATTTACACTTTTGAGCACAGGATCTATCGCTTTAGTTGTGTCTTCGATCTTATCCATTAAAGCTGGTACAGTTTCGGTGATATTGGAAATATTAATTGTGAAAAAAACCAATGCCCCTGCAAGG
>DAOVZA010000319.1 GCA_030635405.1 Desulfocapsa sp. | reverse complement strand
TAAAGGATATACCCCTTCAGGGTTATGACATTCAACACAGAGTTTTCCCGCAGCTTTTTTCTTCATCGGAAAAAACTTTTCGTGGATTTCATCATGAGGAAGTTTTGGAGTGGTAATCTCAGGAGCTCTCATAAGAAAGGCTACTAAGCCAGCAGCTACAATAACAAAGGCAATATTCAGAATAGCTATATTCTTCTTTTTTGGGGCAGTCATAATAGTTAATAATTTGTGTTGGTATATCTAATTTTTAGTGTACGGCCATCTCAAGTTTACTGAATTTGATCATACCTGATCGAAGACCCAGTGTCACCAGTTCAGCAAGTATGGAATTTAACAATCCATTTTTAGCGCTGATATCAACGAGGCGGCTATGTTTGTCATGGTTATGGATCAGTCGATCCATGGTCACTGTACTGTGGTTGGGATTGATAATGGTATGCGCGACCTCTTCTCCTGAGATAATTGCAGGGTAAATACCTTCACCGGTGAGGCCTGAAGCAAGGCCTGCTGCATCACCAACCAGAAAAGTTTTGTTAAAGTTCCAACCCTGATAATCATAATTAATATATTCAGCTTTTGCAGTTTCTTTTTGTAAATTAAATCCCTGTATAGCAGCCCAATGTATAAGATTCGCCTTTAGTGTAGATGGGGGCATCGTATTTTTATCCGCATAAGCACCAATGGAGAGTGTTTTTGCATGGGGGAATATCCAGGCATATCCGTTTCCAAAGAGTCGGTTATTAAGATGCCATTCCATTTTGGGAACATCGCCCTGGATTTGATAATTTATTCCTATTCCAAGTCTTTTACTTTTCAGTCCTAAATGTCTGCGAACCAATGAACTTGAGCCATCTGCGCCAACGAGATTGTCGAAGCTAATTGATTCCTGCTCACCTGTAACCTTACTTTGAACAACAACGGAGTTTTTGGAAATTTTACGGACAACAACCCCTGCTCGTAATTTAGCACCAGATTCAACGGCAAGGTTTGCCATATATTGACCCAGGTTTTTACGATCAACAGTGGCAATAATAGGCATCTTTTCTTTAATACATATTTTTTGAAACGGAGTTCTTATATATTGCTCAGGGAATGCTTTTTCTGCCAGTCCCTCAGGAACTCGACTTATTAGCCCGCTCCAGGTAATTCCGCCTGCACAAACCTTGGGTCCTACGATTTGCTTACGTTCGATCACTAAGGTTTGTATTTTGTGATCGGCCAAAATTTTAGCGCAGGCAAGCCCTCCCGGACCGGCACCAATGATAAGTGTATTGATATGCATTATTGTATTAAAGTGATATTAAGAACAGATAAACATATTATGCTACGATGTAGTACTTGTTTCGCGCTGAATATTGATTATCGTTTTTATAAATATTTATTTAAAAGTTTTTTCACTCTATAATATTTTTTTGTTTTCTTGTCATTTGTTTCAATAATAAATATAATTGTGATATAGTACAGCAGGGTGATGGTATGTGTTAAAAGCGTTAAATCAGGGCGATAGGTAAGAGGTTGGTAACATGTTTTATTTTCTATGTAAGTTGTTTAAGGAGTAAGGTTTGAATATTGGAAAATCCTTTGATGCAGGGTTAGCTAAAAAGAAAAAGCCCCAGTTTATTTCGGATGACCTTGTAGAGGCTTTAACCGAAACGGGTTCTTTTTTTATGCCGCAAGGACTGGTAGTGGTAGCTACTGAGTATGTTGAAGATAAACGTACCAGTATCCCTCTTCAGGGAAATGTGGTGTTGGTGGAGATTTCTCGGCAGAAAATCTTTGAATATAAGAATCGATTATCAATTAAATTGAGTGGGAAGATAATTGAAGGATTTTCAAAGCCCCGCGAGTTCACCTTTCATCTTTCCCACAGTTATCCAGAGGCCAAGGTTTTTCCAGGGCGTGACAACATACAGACTTTTGAACTCAGTGAGTTTCTTCGCCTTGAGTACCCGGAAATCCCTCTTGTGGCAACGGATGCTACTTTCTGCCTTGATTTCCTGGATTTTAATGAGAACGATGATCCTGAAGTGTGTATTAATGGTCGTGGCAGTTTACGTATTGGCTCCTAGCCAAAGACTTTGAACCAGATATCAAAAGAATGAAGCTTTAACAAATTCCTTATTCATCCTGGCAATATTCCGTATCGAAATCCCTTTGGGGCACACTGCCTCACATTCCCTTTCGTTAGTACAGTTTCCAAACCCTTCTTTATCCATTGCAGTGACCATGGCCAGGGCTCGCTCCTTGCGTTCAGGTTGCCCTTGAGGCAAGAGGCAGAGTTGTGATATTTTGGCACTTGTAAAGAGCATTGCTGCACCATTGGGGCAACTTGCAACACAGGCACCACAGCCAATGCAGGATGCTGCGTCCATGGAGAGCTCTGATGTGGCAGAAGGTATGGGAGTGCTATTGCCATCTGGTGTGCCCCCAGTGTTGACTGAAACATAACCGCCTGCCTGAATAATCCTGTCAAGTGCACTACGATCCGTAACCAGATCTTTATGGATTGGAAAAGCACGGGAACGAAAAGGTTCGATAACCAGAGTATCCCCATCATTAAAATGCCGCATATGGAGCTGGCAAAGTGTGGTCTCAGGTTCAGGGCCATGAGCAATCCCGTTAACGACTGCTCCGCACATTCCGCAGATACCTTCACGGCAGTCATGATCAAAAGCAACCGGATCTTTTCCTTCGCGGGTGAGGTTCTCGTTTAGGACATCAAGCATTTCAAGAAACGACATCCCGGTTGAAATATTTTGCAGGGCGTAGGTTTCAAAGTCACCCTTTGCTTTTGAATCTTTCTGGCGCCAGATTTCAAGGCTTAAGTCGATTGTATCTGTTGTCATTGTAATTACCTGTTATTTATAACTTCTCTGGCTTGGTGTTACGTTTTCAAAAAGTAATTCTTCTTTGTGGAGATTTGGGGTTTCACCTTCACCCATATATTCCCACACTGCAACATGGCTGTAGTGATCGTCGTCTCGTTTTGCTTCATTCTCTTCTGTCTGACTTTCTTCTCGTAGATGACAACCGCAGGATTCTTCACGATCAAGTGCATCTCGAATCATAATCTCAGCAAATTCCAGAAAATCAGCAAGACGTCCGGCTCGTTCCAGTGATTGATTAAGTTCTGCTCCCTTACCAGGGATGTAAACATTATCCCAAAAACTTTTTTGAATACGAGGCAGTTCAAGAAGCGCTTTCTCTAACCCTTCTTTATTTCTAGCCATTCCACAATGATCCCAGAGAAGCAGCCCCAGTTCTTTGTGTATTTCATCAACGGTGAGTTTTCCTTCCGGTCCACCTTCGCTACTTTTTAAGAGCTTGTCGATGTGAGATTGAACCTGTTGCAGAGATTCGGTGAATTGCTGATCTTTTTCAGTAACTGTATCAAGCGGAGTTGATCCAATATAATTTGCAATGCAGGTTCCGATAATAAAGTAGCCATCGGCCAGTCCCTGCATAAGTGCACTTGCACCAAGACGATTTGCACCATGATCAGAAAAATTACATTCACCGATG
>DAOVZA010000010.1 GCA_030635405.1 Desulfocapsa sp. | reverse complement strand
GGAATGGGATCTCTCTGATGTTGAACCCGGAAGTATTCACTTCAAGTGCCATTCCTTTCTTTTTAACTGCCCTAAGAAGTTTTCTTATCTGTTTCAAGTGGCCGCTGTCTATTGTGATATTCGGTTGGAATCGAAGTGCGGCATCAAGGTGACAAAGGACTGTGCCGGGAAGGCATTCAACGGCCTCGGTGAGGGTAGCGAAGTAGTTATTCAGGACCGATCCGCAACCAATGGTTTCAATGATTGAGATGTTTTCCTGTTTACGGCTCACAAGGTTGATGTGATATTTTTGTTCTGAGACCGCCATGAAATGGTAGGAAATTCCAACCCTGTCCCATTGTCTTTTTGCTAATCGTTCCAGTAATTCTTCTTTATTGTTTGGGTTGTATCCTACTTCCACTCCAAGGGATACTCGAATATCGTCTTGAAACTTCTTTTGAAGTCGCTTTCCTTCAGAGAAGTAGATATCAAAATCATCCTCAGTGAGCCAGGTTTTTTCAAAATAGTGAATACCTGCTTCCATGTGTTCAAGGAATACAATTTCTTCTAGACCCTTTTTGATCCCGCATAGAACATACTCTTCCATTTCACCTATTGCGTGATGGCAATATTTGGTATGGATGTGTCCGTCAGAATTTGTTGGCAGTGTGTAAGAAGCATATGAACCATTCATACGAGTGGTGACTGGGTGAGGATGAGACTGAGACGACTAGGCATTTCCTTTGGGGAATAGATGAATAACGCCATCGATATCGGATGTATCACAAATATGGCCGTTGTTCAGTTCTAATTCAAGGAATTCTTCAATTCCTTCTGGCGGTAAGGTGAGTGTAGGGCCTTCTGGAAGGTGGTAAACCAGAGTGTGGACTTTGGAGAAATCTACAGGCTGACTGAAAAGTTTCATACAATTATTATCCAAACAAAGAAATTAAAAAGTTAATTTTAAGAAATCGACTATAAGTTTATTTCAGGTAAACAGCAAGAAAAATGAGTTAAAAGTATAAGGAAAATATGAAATGCCAAAAACCTTGAGGCAATTAGGTTTGACACTGCCATGCTATGTGTTTACTATGTACAACTCAATGAATACTGGTTCATTTTTCTAAAGAAAAATATCAAGCTAAAATTAATTAATAAAAGGTGTTGCGATGAGCGATCAGGATATGTCAGGTAAGGAAAAAGTTCTATTTGGTAAGGGGCTTAACCCTTCAAATATTTTACCAAAGAAACTGACACTGGAATCTAAAATTAAGTTCCGCTGCCATCCTGGAGTGGAATGTTTTACCGCATGTTGTCGTGGAATTAAAATTGTACTGACTCCATACGATATTTTACAACTGAAGAACCGCCTGGGGATTCCTTCCCATGAGTTTCTTCAGGAATACACTACCCCTGTTTATCTTGAAAAAACAGACATGCCAGGTGTTGCTCTGAAACTTCGTGAGGATGATGATAATAAATGTCCTTTTGTAACTCCTGAGGGCTGTACAGTATACACCGACCGTCCTTCAGCCTGTCGTTATTATCCTGTTGGAATGGCAGATTTCCATGAGGGTGGTAGTGATATGGGTGCTGATAGTGACCAAGCTAAAGAAGAGAAGTTCTTCTTTATCGTTAAAGAGGATCACTGTAAGGGCTTTAAAGAAGACAAAGAGTGGACAGTCGCTGAATGGCGTAAGGATCAGGGTGTTGATGTTCGAGACGAGATGAATAAAGAATGGTTGCGTCTGGTTATGCGCCGTAAATCATTTGGTCCTCAGGCGTCTTTGTCGGAACAGGCAAAACGAATGTTCTTTATGACATCAACTGACCTTGACCATTTTAGACGATTCATTCTTGAAAGTACTTTCCTTGATACTTACATCATTGACGATGAGACTGTCGAGAAAATCAAAAATGATGATGTTGAGTTGATGCTCTTTTCTTTTAAATATCTGGCCAATGTTCTTTTTGGTGCTGAAGGACTGTCCATCAGGGAAGATAAGATTCAGGAGAAGGTTAAGGAGATGAGTCAGAAACAGGAAGATTCTGTGAAAGAGTCAATAGAGGCATATAAAGACATCAAGGCAGCAAGGGGTGAGGAAGTAGATCCTGAACTGTAGGTGGTTTTAAAGAGTTCCCCAGCAGGCCTCCACGATGAAAATGGCCACACTCATATAGCTTTACTATTATGAGTGTGGCCATTTTCATCGTGGCGACCCACTGGAAAACTCTTTGTTGTTCATTGTAATTTAAGAAAACATAAAAAAGGGCCTAGGAAGAATTCTTCCTAGGCCCTTTTTTTGTGCTTTCAATTCTCACTTCTTACGAAGTGTAGCGGTTTAGCAGTATTCCAGATTTGCTCGTTCAGGTCTTGTCGTAATAGTGAAGCTATACGACAATGCCGGAACGGGCAAAGGAGGAGTGCTGATGAACTGCGATTATTTCTCAGGTTCTAGGGCTGCAGCCCTCGCCTGGAGAAATTTCCAGCTCTTAGTAACATCTTTCTGTGATTCAGCCATAAGCTCGTCAGCATGCTCAGGATTCATCATCTTCAGCATACGATAGCGGTTCTCGCCCATTGCATACTCCTCAAAAGTCATTGTAGGCTCTTTTGAGTCAATGGAAAGAGGATTCTTACCAGCTGCTTCGAGATCTGGGTTGAATCGGTACAGAGGCCAATGGCCACATTGTACAGCCTTCTTCTGCTGATGCAGACCTTGAGTCATGTTGATACCATGGTTAATGCAGTGTGAGTATGCGATGATCAGAGATGGTCCGTCATACGCTTCAGCTTCTGCAATTGCCTTTGCAACCTGAGTTGGATTAGCACCCATGGAGATTTTGGCAACATATACGTTTCCGTATGTGGAGAAGATCATACCGATATCTTTCTTCGGCATCTTCTTACCACCTGCTGCAAATTGTGCAGTGGCAGCTCGAGGAGTAGATTTAGACATCTGACCGCCGGTGTTGGAGTACACCTCAGTGTCAAGGATCATAACGTTAACATTCTCGCCAGAAGCAAGTACGTGATCAAGTCCACCATATCCGATATCATATGCCCAACCGTCACCACCGAAGATCCATACTGATTTCTTCACGAGGTAATCGGCACAACCAAGAAGACGTTTGGCGATGACATTATCACCGGCAGAAGCAAGTTTGGCTTTCAGTTTACCAACACGCTCGCGCTGTGCTTCGATATCAATCTGGTTCTTCTGAGCAGCTTTGTTGATATCAGTTGCCATTTTCTTGGTGATCAGTTTTTCAGCAACAGCCTTGTCCATCAGCTCAATAGCCTGAGAACCAAGTTTGCTTACAGATGCACGCATACCAAGACCAAATTCAGCATTGTCCTCGAAAAGAGAGTTGGCCCATGCAGGTCCGCGTCCGTCTTCACGTTTACAATATGGAGTTGTTGGCAGGTTACCACCATAGATGGAAGAACAACCGGTTGCATTGGCAATCAGCATTCTATCACCGAACATCTGGGTAACAAGTTTGATGTATGGTGTTTCACCACAACCGGCACATGCACCGGAGAACTCAAACAGTGGACGAAGTAGCTGACTTCCCTTAATTGTTGCAGGATTAACATCAGCTGGAGAAGCCTCGGGTTGTGCAAGGAAGTAGTCAACATTTTTAAGTTGAGCGTCCCGGATTTTGTCAGAGTTTGGAACCATCTGGATTGCTTTGTTACCTTTCTTACCAGGACATACATCCATACACTGCGTACATGAACAGCAATCCTGAGTGAAAACCTGGATGGCAAATTTGGAACCTTTGAAAGCTTTTCCAACGGCAGGAATGGTTTTGAAGCCCTTTGGAGCTTTAGCCATTTTACCGATCTTCATACGAATAGCAGCATGAGGACAAACGAGAGAACATTGACCACACTGGATGCAGTTTTCTTCGAGCCATTCAGGTACATTAACACCGATGTTACGTTTCTCGTACTGGGTTGTGGCTGTTGGCCATGTACCATCATTTGGCATCTCAGAAACTTTAACCTGATCGCCTTTTCCTTCAATCATCTTCGCGGTGACATTTCTTACAAATTCAGGCGCAGATGCAGGAACGATTGGTGGCTTCTCATGACCGTCTGTGGATTTTGCAATTTTAACTTTAACAATGTTTTTAACTGCGGCGTCAACGGCTTCATAGTTCATCTTCACTATTTTGTCGCCTTTCTTGCCATAGGTTTTTTTGATGGCAGTCTTAATGGCCGCAATTGCTTCTTTCTCAGTAATGATGCCTGAGATCAGGAAGAAGGCAGTTTGCATGATCATATTAATACGGGCGCCAAGACCAAGAGCAATTCCAAGTGCAAGAGCATCAATAATGTAAAATTTAGCATTCTTATTGATCAGGTCTTTCTGCACACTTGAAGGGAGTTCTTTCCAGATTTGTTTGGCGTTGTATCCGGTGGTGAGAAGGAAGGTTCCACCATCTTCGAGGTTGCGAAGCATGTCGTACTGATCAAGGAAGGTGAAGTTATGACATGCAATAAAGTTGGCCTTATTAATAAGGTAAGGAGCAACAACCTGGTTTTTACCAAATCTCAGATGAGAGGTGGTGATAGAACCGGATTTTTTGGAGTCATAAACAAAGTAACCCTGTGCAGAGTTATCGGTTTCAGTACCAATGATTTTGATGGTGTTTTTGTTAGCACCAACGGTACCGTCAGATCCTAAACCGTAGAACATGGCGCGATATACATCGTCACCTTCGATGGAGTAATCTGGATCATAGCTAAGACTGGTTCCGGCAAGGTCATCATTTGGACCAACACAAAAATGATTTTTAGGGGCCATTCCTTCCATGTTGTCGTAGATTGCTTTAACCATGGTAGGAGTGAACTCAGCGGAACCAAGTCCATAACGACCGGAAAGAATCAATGGTTGGTAAGCTGAGCTGTTTGACTCGGTGGCTTCACCAACTGCTGCACGAATATCAAGATAGAGTGGCTCACCAGCAGATCCTGGTTCTTTTGTTCTATCCATAACAGTGATACGTTCAACCGATGAAGGAAGAGCATTTACCATTGCTTTACAATCAAAAGGTCTGAAAAGTCGTACAATTACCAAACCAATATTTCTACCTTCGCTGACAAGGTGATCGATGGTGGCGGAGACGGTTTCACAACCGGATGCCATCATAACAATAACATCTGTTGCATCGGGTGATCCGTAGTAATCAAAAAGATGATATTGACGGCCGGTAATGCCAGCAAATTTGTCCATGGTGTCCTGAACAATTTTCGGGGTGGCTTCATAAAAGCTATTCACTGTTTCACGGCCTGTGAAATAGACATCAGGGTTTTGAGCAGTACCACGAATGGTTGGGCGATCAGGAGTAAGGGCACGATTACGATGGGCGATGATATTGTCTTCATCAATCATCTCAGCCATGTCGTCGTTGGTCAGTTCTTCAATTTTCTGAATCTCATGGGAGGTACGGAAACCATCAAAGAAATGAACAAAAGGAATACGGGAAGCAAGAGATACCTGAGTTGAGATCAGGGCCATATCCATACATTCCTGAACATTCTGGGAGCAGAGCATACCCCAACCGGTCTGACGTGCTGCGTAAATATCAGCATGGTCACCGAAGATAGAGAGACCCTGTGCAGCAATGGAACGAGCGGTTACATGAAAAACGGTGGGAGTCAATTCACCAGCAATTTTATACATGTTGGGAAGCATCAGGAGAAGACCCTGGGATGCTGTAAAAGTGGTACACAAGACGCCTGTTGAAAGTGAGCCATGCAGGGAACCTGCAACGCCGCCTTCTGATTGCATCTGAGTTACCACTGGAATTGATCCCCAGATATTTTCCTGTTTTCCTGTGGCTTTAGTGTCCGCTTCAGCAGCCATTGGTGAAGAAGGTGTAATGGGGTAGATGGTGATAACTTCACTGGTGGCATAGGCAACATGCGTACATGCTTGGTTACCATCAATTGTGACCATTTTTCTCGACATAGGTAAATCTCCTTTGTTGGTTGTTGGTACGGTTTTTTTTATTTATAAATTATTTTTTTGGTAGATCGCTTAAATCATCAACGCCTTGACTTACAATGTTGTAGCCATCCATTTCCTCAAGTTCTTTGATCAGCTCATCAACTTCACCATTATATGGCATGATACGGATGGAAACGCGTTTGGAACCAGCTGGTGCATCTTCAAAAGAAGTAAGAATGGAGAGGACTCTGGCACGGTTTTGACGAAGGACGTCTATGAGTTGAGATACGGTTCCGCCTTGATCTGACATATCCATAACAACTTGAAAAGCACCATCCTGGATACCCGTGGCGTGAATAAAACCACGAAGAACATCTGATTCAGAGAGGAGCCCAACAAGATTGTCATCCTTGTCGACAATAACAAGACCTGAAATTGTCTCGTTCAGCATGACAAGCGCTGCTTTTTCAAGGGTGTCCTCCTGGCTTAAACGAACCGGGTTGGTGGTCATCACATCTTTTACCTTCATTTCAGAAAGAAGGTAGTACATCTCATGCATGTCCATGTCCGTTTTTGAAGAGGGAGATGCCTCTTTCAAATCACGGTCTGTGATGATACCTGCAAGTTTACCTTGAGAAACAACAGGTAATCTACGGATATTATTGTCCTTCATTGTTCTTCCGGCTCGCATGACCGAGGTGTTGGCGTCCACGGTTAGTATGGTGGTTGCCATCCAATCCTTAATTAGCATAGGGCCTCCTTGTAAAATGCAGGTAATAAAAAAAAGATACTGACAGTGGTGCAGAAAATTGCCTCGCACACTGATGAGTAATTATTATGAAATAGTGCCGTGAAATCAAAGAGTATAGCCTATTTTTCACTCTGACGCAAGAAGAGAATATCCTTTATCGTCAGTGTGATCCCAGATTTTAGCGTTTTTTTTGTTGGTAATTTTATCTTGACTTGATAAGAAGGGATGCATGAGACCATTGAAACAAAAGCAATTAGATTCTCTGCTGACAACTCTGCAAGATAACGATGAATATGTCTTTTTTGATACTTCCCGTTGTAGTGCAGAAAACAAATATTCTTTTCTTTTTGTCGAACCGGAAACCCGCCTGGAGTTGTTTTCAGGTGATGATCCCAAGGATTTTATTTCGCAAATGGAAAAAGTACTGGCTGGTGGAAAGTATCTTGCTGGCTGGATGAGTTATGAGTTTGGATACCTGTTGGAAGCACGTCTAGCAGGAATTTTACCGTCTCAAGAAAACCGGCAAGCACCACTGGCGTCATTTGGAGTTTTTCCGGAAGCGTTAAAGTATAATCATGAGAATGGTGAATCCTCTTTTCCGGTAACTGACACCGTTGAAACACTTCCGGATTTTAAAATAGATAACCTGACTGCCAGTCAATCCAAAGAAGATTATCTTGAGGCTATTCATCGTATTAAAGAATACATAGCAGCCGGAGATACCTACCAGGTTAATTATACCTTAAAACTTCTCTTTGATTTTTCTGGCTCCCCAGAAGCTTTTTACCGTGATTTACGCCGCAGTCAATCTGTGGCTTATGGTGCTATTATGCATCTTGGTACAGAGCATATTCTCTCACTTTCTCCGGAACTGTTCTTTCGTGTTAATGGAAAATCCATAAGTGTTTGTCCCATGAAGGGGACATCAAGGCGTGGGCGTTATTGGCAGGAAGACCAGGAGCTTTGTGAAGAACTCAAAAAAGACATAAAAAATCGCAGTGAAAATGTGATGATTGTTGATTTGCTTCGTAATGATTTGGGTCGTCTTAGCCATCAGGTCAATGGTGGAGCAGTGGTTACAAAATCTCTTTTCGATGTGGAAAGGTATGAGAGTGTTCTGCAGATGACCTCTAAAATCTGTACTGAAACGGATGGAAATGTTTTCAAAAATAGTAGCATTTATAGTGTTTTGAAGGCGTTGTTTCCTTGTGGCTCTGTAACAGGGGCCCCTAAAATACGAACCATGGAAATAATTCGTGAACTTGAAGAATCTCCACGAGGCGTGTACACGGGAGCTATTGGCTACTTCTCGCCCGATGGTGATGCTGCATTCAATGTCCCGATTCGTACCATTCGGCTTACTGATGGTAAGGGCGAGATGGGGATTGGGGCGGGGATTGTTTATGATTCTGATCCTGAGCAGGAGTGGGAGGAATGTCTTTTGAAGGCAGACTTTCTCACTAGTCCGGTTCCTGTTTTTGATCTTATTGAGACTCTTCTTTTGGAACCTAAAAAAGGCTACTGGCTGCTTGATGAGCATCTTTCCAGGTTGAGGGAATCGGCAGATTATTTTAGTTATCTGTTTCCTGAGGAAGAAATCCGTCAAGTACTTGATGTAGTCAAAAAAGAGAAAGAAAGTGGTGAAAATTGTTACAGGGTTCGACTCACTCTCGCAAAGGATGGTACGTTGAGGACAACTTCACAGGTTTGTGATGCACCTTCTTTACGCCGTTTACCAGCTGTCCCCTTAGCAACTCACGATGGGCTGCCAACAATAGATCTTTCAGAGTACCGCAGCGATTCTTCATCACCTTATTTTTTCCATAAGACCAGTCACAGAGGTCTGTTTAATAATGAATTTTCAAGGGCTCAAAAAGAAAACCATTTTGACATTATAGTACTAAATGAACGTGATGAGTTGACTGAAGGGTGTATCACTAATCTGATTCTTTTTCTTGATGGAAAGTATTACACCCCACCTATTACTTCAGGTTTACTTGCCGGAACAATGCGCCAGTATCTTTTAATGCACTCATCATTAAAAATTCACGAGAAGACGCTAACAGCAGAGGACCTTTACAGGGCAGAGGCTGTGTTTTGTTGCAATTCTGTGCGAGGAGTGGTTCAGGTTCGTATAGATGAGCTGTGAATCTCTATATCTGGCAGGTTTTCCCATACTTCTTGATATGTAGTATGGTTTTTGAGCACTTTTAAAACAACCGGAAGCGGTTCGTCCCAGATTTCCGGTAAGTCAGCTTCACCTTCAATTTGAATGGGATATGCCAAACATTCCTGTGGTGGAATAAATTGAGCATTTACCCCTTCTTTATTCCCTCTTGGATCGATTCGATACCATCCAAACTTTTCAAGAAAAACTGCATTGAGACCGTGCAGGCAAAATGGCGCACCGTTGTCATCTCTGCTTAAACGTTGATAGCAAAGTCCTGCTGGAATTGAATTTGCTCTTAATAATGCTGCAAGGAGGTGACTCTTTGCATAACAGTAACCGGTGCCTTCCTGTAAAACTTCAGATGCCGAACAGGTAACAGGATTCATCGCAAAGTCATTACTGTGTTTTATATTGTCTCGAACCCATTCAAAACAATCTTTTGCTATGGTTGAAGTATCATTATTTCCAGAAGATAATTCTTTTGCAAGAGATATAATCGTATTGTTTTTCCAATCGATATATTCGGATGATTTGAGAAAAAGTTCCCTTTGTTTGGTGTTCAGTTCCATGGTCTTTGCTAGGGCGTAGCAGTGTAGGATTACTCTTGTTTATAACTCTTTCCTATTGATTTAGGAGGCTGGGACATAAATAATTTACTGATAATTTGTTGAAAGCTATTCTTTGACGAATTCTGTTTATTGTTTTTTCGTGTTGAATAGTGCAGAAAAACAAGGGTGAATATCATAAGAGGAAATGGTGCGGTCTGGAAAACCTGTGCTGGAATTCCAGGAAAGAGATCCTGCAAACCAATACTATTTACTTGAAGAAAGGCGAAGAACATCGCGCCAAGAGCCACTCGGATCGGGTTCCAACTACCAAAAATAACAAGTGCAAGGGCAATCCATCCTATTCCTTCAGCTCCCTGAGGTCGGCCCCATCCAGGTTTTAAAGAGAGCGAATAAGCAGCGCCACCAATACCTACAAGAAAAGTTCCAGCAAGAATAGCCGCCATCTGTATCCTACCAGGATCAAGACCCCGTGCAAAAGATGCCGCAGGGTTTTCGCCAACAGACCTGAAACTCAGGCCGGTATGACTGAATGAGAAAAAGTAGTAGAGTAAAAAAATCATAAGAATGGCAAACCAGACAGTGAGTGGCTGGGTTAATATGATTTGCAGGGAGGAGGGTAGTATATCGTAAAAAGGGAGTTTTGCTTCAAGAAGTATTGGCCCCTGAACTCTGCTGTAGGGATTACCTAGAAAATAGGCCAGATCCCTGCAAAGAAGCGATAACGCAAAACCCACCGCCAGCTGAGAAAGATGAAGATAGACACTGAAATAGCCAACAATTATTCCAGTGAGCATTCCTGTGCATCCTCCGGCTAGAAAACCAAGCATCAGCGAGTCAGTTTCTTTGGCAACAACAAAGGCTGCCATTGCTGAAAAGAGTACAACTCCATCGAGTGACAGATTGATAACGCCACTTTTTTCAGAGATTGTTTCGCCAAGTGCAATGATGATGAGCGGGGCACTGGCCGCTAAAACCGATGCAATAAGTAGCGGAAGGGAAATATCACCAATCATGATTGTTTCCTCTTTTGTCTGATTCCGAGTACGAACAGAGCACTGAGTACGCAACATCCCTGAATAACACCTGAAAGGGCAGAATCAAGTTGCAGAACTATCGGTAACTGAATAGCCCCAACATTTAAACTTGCAAAAAAGAAAGCAAGGATCGGTACGAGGATGATTCTGTATCCAGACAGCATGACAAGTAAAAGGGCAAGGTAACCGTAACCACTTGAGATCGATGGGATAAGACGATGATATACTGCCGTTACCTGAAGAAATCCTGCCAGCCCTGCCCAGGCTCCTGCAGTGATGATTGATTTGAGGTAGAAGCTTTCAGGAGAAAGGCTATAGAGTAACGCAGCTTTAGGGTTCTGGCCGATTGCTTTTAATTTTAAGCCCAGTCTGCTTTTTTCAAGAAAGAGCCATGTTATCATAAAAATAACTACGGTTATAACCAGACCCATGGTTGCAACTCGCCATCCTGGCGGAGTAGCAAGCCAAAATTCCTTGTTTAAAAGTTCAGTGCCGCTCATTGAGGCAACACCGGGTCGCTTCCATGGTCCAAATATCAGCCAGAGAGTGAAGCTTTGGGCAACAAAATTGAGGCCAAGGCCGCCAAAAATCTCATGAACACCACCTCGTGTTTTCAAGAGTCCGGCAAGCAGCCCCCAGAGTCCGCCACCCAGCATGGATGCAAAACATGCAAGTATGAGAAGAAGGGTTGGGTCGCTAATGCCTGAAATACGCAGTGCAGCCATAGCACTGACTGCACCCATTGTAACCTGTCCTTCAATTCCGATATTCCAGAGATTGGCTCTAAATGTGTAGAGTAGTCCACAGGAACAAAGCGTTAGTGGTATCCAGACAGAGAGAACCTGACTTACTTTATAATTTGATGCAAATGCGCCTAACCATATATGCTTAAATGCATCAAGTACCGGAGCTCCTGCAATGAGAAGGACGAGTGCAGTAAATCCAAAGACAAGAAAAGTGCCAAGGATTAAATCGAGGCTGATTCTTTTCATTGAACAGTCCCTTCTATGCCAGTCATGGAAGTTGCGATGGCATCGTGGTTTGTATCTGTAACGGCTTGATCGAGAACAACTTCACCGTCACGGAACACGATAATGCGGTCACTGTAGTGAAGGATCTCATCAAGTTCAGGCGATGAAAAAAGGATAGTTGTGTCCTGAGGTAAATTTTCTCGTAGATATTCCCAAACCCATTCACCTGAGTAAATATCCAGGCCTCTTGTTGGATTTTCAAGGAGCAGCAGACGAGATTGCGGATCAAGAAGACTCAGGAGCAGTCGCTGTTGATTGCCTCCTGACAGTTTTTTTGCAGGGTGTTCTTTCTGCCCTTTTATTGAAAAAGTGGTGATACCAATTTCTGCAAGCCGATCAGCATTATTTTTGGATCGCCAAAAAGAGTTTTGTTCACTTCTTAGACAGTAGTGATCACTAAGAGACAAGTAGGAAAAGAGTGCTTCTTCGAGTCTGTTTGCAGGGATAAACGAGGTCTTAAGTTGTTGAGCTTTACAGCTTGCAGTACTATTTTTAGGGAGTGTCTTGCCAAAGAGTATGGTGTTACCTTTTTCGGGGGTTGTCAGTCCGGCAGCAAGACGTAAAAAAGTGGATTGACCTGCACCGTCAAGTCCAGCAAGTCCTATGATTTCACCTTCTTTAACAATGGTGTTACAGTGGTGTAGTCCTTTGCGTTCTCCGGTGGCTTCAACATTCTCAAAAGTCAGTATCGCTTTGCCTTTTATCCTTTTTCCTGCCTTGTTTTTTTGTTCCGGGACAGATCCAAACATGGCTGTGAGAAGTTCTGGAAAACTAAAAGGGGCGGAGGTTGTATGGGTAACCTGTCCTTGACGCAGTACAGTAACTTCACTGCAAAGACTTGCGATATCTTTCAGCTTGTGAGAGACGAGTAAGATACTCATTCCCTGAGCTGCAAGTAGCTTAAGGGCAGGAAACAATTCTTTTTTTTGTGCTGGTGAAATACCTGTGGTTGGTTCGTCAAGAATAAGAACCTTTGTTTTGCAGTGAATTAAGCGTAAAAGTTCAATCTGTTGTCGTTCTCCAACCGTGAGGCTTTCAACCATCCTGTCTGGATCAATATGGAATTTTAGTTGAACAGCAAGGTTCTGCAGAGCAAAACGTAAATCTGTTCGACTTTCTTTTGGGCTGCCAAGGGAAAAGTTCTCGAGTACCGTTAACGGGGAGAAATCCATCGGTTCCTGATAGAGCATCCCAATACCTAATCTTGAAGCATTTTTGGGAGTCTTGATATTTCTTTCTTGGCCATCGATAAGGATTAAACCATTTGATTTCGACTGATAGCCCGTGAGAATCTTCATCAGTGTCGATTTTCCGGCACCGTTTTCTCCTATGATTCCGTGAATAGTTCCAGATTGTACAGTAAGGCTCACGTCCGTGAGTGCCTTTACGGATCCAAAACTTTTGGAAATATTTTTAAATGCTATATCCACAGATTTATTTGTTTATGAGTAGATAGATGGATTCTGTGAGATGAATCTGGAATTCCATATGCCAAATTTTCTTATTTCAGGCTATGGAATTCCGGATTTGATATGATAGGGGCACCTGTTATTTTGATGCGCCTTCCATGCCCTCAAAAAGCTGAGGCAGGTTCCAGATCTGTTCGTCGGTGGCTGTCTCATTTTCCTTCAGGAAGACAGATTTGTCTTGAAAATTAAGAGGGCCTGTGAAAAGCGATATCGATCCATCAGCAAGACCTTTGGCAAAGTCAGCCAGTTGTGTTTTGACTGCAGGGGAAACGGCATCACCATTTTGATAGGAAACAGTTGATGTCATATTGTTATTCATGTCAGCCCAGTCAGGACCGAGCCACAACCATTCTTTTTTCCAACTACCATTTTTGGCACTGTTAATGAAATGAGCAAAACCGGTATACCAGTTAAAATAAGGAACGCCAAGACAAGCTTCTGGAGCTATCTCGCAGGCGCCTTCATAGTCATAGGGAATAGCGCTTACATCAGCACCTTCTTTTTTCTTCTGGCCTGCTACAATTAATGCCTCGGTGGTATCGATCCCTGAAATAATAACATCAGCACCAGAGTCAAAGAAGTTTTTGGAAACCTGTGTCGGGTCGGAAGTAACACCAGGGATATTAAACCAGAAACCAATCCAGGAAACTTTGAAAGTGAGCTCAGCAGGATCTTTTTTAAGAACTTCTGTCCAGGCATATTTTGCTCCAAGATAACAGGCAGCAGTGAGGCGCAATGTTTCGTTGTCGATCAATGGTCCAAGGTACCCAATCTTTCCCGTTTTGGTAGTCATTGCTGCTGCAAAGCCTGCCATCATCTGAGCGTATTCCATTTTACCCATGAGATTAGAGAGGTTCTGGGGTGATTTAGGATCGAGTGCGTCAGCACCGGAAATATGAAGAAACTTAATGTCGGGGTGGTTCATTGAAGCTTCACGGATACCATCAGTCATATCACTGGAGTTTCCGATGATCAGTTTGGCACCCTTTGAAATAAGATCATCAACCAGAAAAGGAACGGTGATTCCAGGACGATCAGCAGGGTTGACCTTGTCAATATAGATCATTTTACTGCCCTGAATGTGTTCTTCAATCTGTTTGCCAGCTTCATAGTGAGCCTGGCTCCAACCATGATCATTGATTGGGCCGACCATAAGCAGACCGAAAATGAATTCATTGTCGGAAGCTTTACTTTGCGCAGGACTTAGCAGTAGCGTTACGGCTGCGATAAGTGCTAAGGCTGTAAGCATTAATGGTTTCTTCATGATGTTCTCCTGGGGTGAAATTTTATTGCAATAAAGCCTGTTCTTCGGTTGAATCGATGTCGACGGGTGGGATTACAATCTTGTATTTGGCTCCAAGCTGTCGCACCGTTTCCATAAAAGTTGATGGCATGGGGAGCTCACGATCTTTTTGCAAAAGACCAAAATTATCAGCCTGCTTCAGAATATGGCTTGAATCAGTGCCCTCCTGATTGTCGCAAAGTGTCTGGACACGTAGAGCGTCGGCCAGAGGATCTGTGATGTCTGGCAGTTCAGTACTCAGGCCCATCAGTTCCTGTTCGATTATGCCTTGGTGGGTATTCCGGAATGCCTGGAATTTTGCCTCAGTGTTGTGAGTGCCAAATATTTCATTTGTGATGGCACCTGCAAGCATGCTTTGATCAGAAGTGTCGAGATCAGGATGCTTTTTTATAATAAGATTTTTAAGTTCTTTGAAAAAAATCATCTGGATTATGGCAATTCCTTCTCTTAGAATGGGAAGGAGTCGAGAGTCTTCATTACTGTTTTGCTGATCCATTTTATTTACATTACAACTTTGACAGCTGCATGATTTTTGAGGTGTTGATAATATTTTTGCCTTGTTTCGTCGTCATCCACAATTAATTCGATATTAAGACTGCGGTACTTTCCACCAGAGCTTGTGTGAGAGCGTGTGATCAGGTGCTGTTTATCGCCAACGATTGTCTGAATAGCACGTCTCAGCTCATCTTCGTCAGTGCCAATAATTTTATAAATCCAGGAACATGGGTAGTGGATACTTGGTTTGTCCTTGCAGGAAAATGGCTTGGGAAAGGGGTCTATGTTCATTGTATATATGTTAAAATCAGAAGGAATTTAATATGTTTTTTGAAACAAAGAGTGAAATTACATAGGTTTTAACGAGCCGTGCCTTAAGAGTCAAGTTAAAGGGGTATTGTACTGGTAATAAAGTGGTGAAACGCTTCGTTGACATTATTGTCATTTGTTGAAAATTGAATAGTTGAGGCATACATTTTTAAATCTTGCATGCACTCTTATGAAAAACGGAGTAAGTATTGTAAATAGATCGAATAATTCCTGATTTTAACTTGGAAAACATGAGAAGAAAATAGAGACGATATGGTTAGGAAAAAAAATACAGTTCTTCTGGTTGATGATATTCCGGTTAATATTAAAATTTTAGTCGGTGCATTGCGCGAGAGCTATCGCCTTGTTATAGCGACTAATGGACCCGATGCTTTGAAGGCTGCCAATGAAATGAGTCCTGATCTCATTCTGCTTGACGTAATGATGCCTGAAATGGATGGGTATGAAGTTCTTAAACTATTGAAATCCAGACGTGAGACAGCAGATATCCCTGTTATATTTGTTACAGCGTTAAGCGAAGAAAAAGATGAAACTCGGGGGCTTTTGCTTGGTGCTGTGGACTATATAGTAAAACCGGTAAACCCTGTGATTGTAAAGGCCAGAGTACAGACACATATTGCACTGTGTCAGGCACAACGGGAACTACGGCGTCATCGTGATGAACTTGAAGAGATTGTGCTTGAGCGAACACAACAACTACGAGATAGTCAGGTTGAGATAACCACAAGGTTAGTTCAGGCCGCAGAATATCCTGATCGTCAAGCCGGCCGCCATATTACCAGGATGGCTCATTGTTGCGTAATT
>DAOVZA010000315.1 GCA_030635405.1 Desulfocapsa sp. | reverse complement strand
TGTGCTTGAAAGAGCTTCAGATATGGGACTAGATGCTTACGCTGCCCTCGAATATGAGTTTTTCATGTTCGATGAAACCCCCGACACCATCCGTGAAAAGAATTACACAAACCTGCAACCAATGACTCCCGGATTTTTTGGTTATTCAATGATCCGTAACTCTACCCATGCCGATCTTCATCATCAGATTCTTGAACTAGGCCAACAGATGGATTTCCCCCTTGAAGGCCTGCATACCGAAACCGGTCCGGGAGTTCTTGAAACTGCCATTGGAGTCGATTCTGCACTAAACGCTGCTGACAAAGGTGCACTCTTCAAAACATTCATGAAAGTACTCGCCCAGCAAAATGGGTTAATGGCCACATTCATGGCGAAATGGTCCAACGATTACCCCGGTCAGAGTGGACATATCCATATTTCTCTGCGTCATAAAGATGGTTCCGGTTCTGCTTTTTACGACAGTTCACAAAAACATAACATAAGTGCGATGCAGAGACATTTTGTTGCAGGACAGCAACGCCTCATGCCTGAAATATTATGCATGATTGCACCAACAATTAATAGTTACTCACGTATGATCCCAGGATTTTGGGCACCAACAGATGCAAGCTTTGGAATGGACAACCGCACAACCGCATTGCGTATTATTCCTGGAAGCGACAAATCCCAGCGTGTTGAACATCGTTTAGGTTCTGCCGATGCCAACCCATACCTGGCACTGGCTGCTGCATTGGGCTCCGGCCTTATCGGAATAGAGCAGAAATGGGAGCCTGAAAATGAGATCACTGGCAATGCCTACGATCAGGAACACCCTGCACATCTTGCACTTCCAAGAACCCTGTGGGATGCAGCCCAGAGCTTAAAAAAATCAGATGCAGCACGCAGCCTGTTCGGCGATACATTTGTCGATCATTTTGCGGCATCACGTGAATGGGAAGAAAGAGAATTTCGTAAACATATCACCGACTGGGAACTCAGCCGGTATTTTGAAATCATATAACACTTGTTTTGAGGCACAAACATGACACAAGGTATTAATACAATCAGCCCGATTGACAATTCTGTCTATGTTCAAAGAGAGTACGCCTCTCAGGATGCAATCAATCAGGCATTAGAAAAAGCGTGCAGTGTACAAAAATCTTGGAAAGCCACACCACTTGCTGAGCGTAAGGCCTTATGCTCAAAGGCTGTGGATGCCTTTGTTTCCAAGAAAGACGATATTGCAGAGGAGATCTGCTGGCAGATGGGGCGTCCCATTCGTTCTGCCGCTGGTGAAGTTGCCGGTATGGAAGAACGATCTCGCACCATGATTGAACTTGCTGATAAAGGATTGGCACCCGTGAAGCTTTCTGAAAAAGAAGGTTTTGAACGCTGGATTCAACGTGAGTCCATTGGAGTGGTTTTTGTGGTTGCTCCCTGGAACTATCCCTATTTAACTGCAATTAACGCCATCATGCCTGCAATCCTTGTCGGAAATACAGTTGTTTTGATACACTCCGCTCAGACACCATTTCGTGCCGAGCGTTTACATGAGGCTTTTCTTGCTGGTGGTGTTCCCGAAGGTGTTTTTCAATTTCTCCATTTATCACATGCTGACACCGAGCTTGTAATTAAAGATGAACGCATCAACTATATCGCATTCACTGGTTCTGTACCGGGTGGTGAGATGGTTGAAAAGGCAGCAGCCGGACGTTTTATAGGTATTGGCCTTGAACTTGGTGGCAAAGACCCCGCCTATATACGTGCTGATGCTGACATTGCTCAGGCAGTTGATACCACCATGGATGGCGCATTTTATAACTCTGGCCAATCCTGCTGTGGAATCGAACGAATTTATGTGCACGAATCCATTCATGACGCATTCATAAAACAAGCAGTGAATTGGGTGGAAGCCCTTAAACTTGGACGCTCAGATGATCCTGAAACGACACTTGGGCCCCTGGTTCGAGCAAACGCAGCTGATTTTGTACGTCTTCAGACTGAAGAAGCCATCAGTCAAGGTGCGGTTGCCCACATCGATGAAGCTTTATTTCCCGACAATCAGGCTGGAACCGCCTATCTGGCACCACAGATTCTGAGCAATGTAAATCACACTATGCGAGTGATGACCGAGGAGAGTTTTGGGCCAGTTGTGGGTATCCAGAAAGTCAGCTCCGATGAAGAAGCTGTCAAATTGATGAATGACAGTGAGTTTGGCCTGACCGCATCCATTTTCACCAAGGATATTGAGACAGGAATTGCCCTTGGCCAACAAGTTGAAACAGGAACATTTTTTATAAATCGCTGTGATTACCTCGATCCTGAACTTGCTTGGACAGGTATTAAAAATTCAGGCTATGGCTGCACGCTTTCCGTCATGGGCTATGACTCCCTCACCCGGCCTAAATCATTTCATATCAAAACACTCAAATAATATACATATAAATATCATGACCTATTCTGCTAACTGGAACTACCCAACCAACGTTAAAGTGGGTGCCGGACGTATTGGCGACCTTGCCGATCTGTGTAAATCCATGGGGATGACAGCGCCACTTGTAATCACTGATCCGGGCCTTGCTGCATTGCCAATGGTTCAGACAATTGTGGACAATTTAAACAGTGCAGGACTTTCCTGTGGACTGTTTTCTTCCATCCAGGCTAACCCCACCGGAGAACATGTTGCTGATGGTACTGCGTACTATCTTAAGCATAAACACGATGGAGTTATTGCATTTGGTGGAGGCTCCGCGCTCGATGCGGGTAAAGCTGTGGCACTAATGGTTGGCCAGGATCGACCCATTTGGGATTTTGAAGATGTTGGTGACAACTGGCTGCGAGTGAACGAGAAAGGTATGGCTCCTGTGGTTGCTATCCCAACAACTGCTGGTACCGGATCTGAAGTTGGCCGTGCATCGGTGATCACCGACCAGGAAAACCATATCAAAAAGATCATCTTTCATCCAAATATGTTACCAGCCCAGGTAATTCTTGATCCTGAACTCACCGTGGGACTACCGCCATCCATAACTGCGGCAACGGGAATGGACGCTCTTTCACATAATCTGGAAGCCCTCTGTTCTCCATTTTACCATCCCATGGCCATGGGAATTGCAGTTGAGGGTATTCGTCTTGTTCAGGAATATCTCCCTCGTGCAGTGGCCGATGGCACCGACATAGAAGCACGAACCCAGATGCTTGTCTGTTCAAGCATGGGAGCCACCGCTTTTCAGAAAGGCCTCGGTGCTATGCACGCTCTTGCTCATCCTCTTGGCGGCTTATATAACGCACACCATGGAATAGTTAACGCTATCCTGATGCCATATGTTTTACAGGCTAATCGCAGTGCCATTGAAGAGCGTATAGAACGATTGACACGATATATGGGATTTGAGACACCTGGGTTTGACAGCCTTTTGAGCTGGGTTGTTGAGTTACGTAACAAACTTGGGATTCCTCATACCCTTGCAGAGATTGATATCGATGATGCAAAGGCTGCCACCGTTGCTCAAATGGCAACTGAAGATCCATCAGCAGGAGGTAATCCAATCAGCTTCACAGCATCTGAATACCAACAGATTTT
>DAOVZA010000231.1 GCA_030635405.1 Desulfocapsa sp. | reverse complement strand
TTATTTTAGCACTGCCTTTATAGCCGTTGTCATTGCTGTTTTAATCAGCACCTATTTTCCATTACGTATTTTGCGTAAATCAAGACCCGTCGAGGTCATCAATGAAGTGTGAAAAAGTATGAATGACTTTCTTGTTGTAAAAGAGATAAGTAAGCGCTTTCAGCCAGATAAGGAAGTCGAAGTTCAGGCTCTTGATTCCATTGATCTGATTATAAAACAGGGTGAGTTCGTTGTGATATCGGGGCCGTCCGGAAGTGGTAAAACAACATTATTGAATATTATTGGAGGCCTTGACCTGCCAAGTGCTGGAGAGATTGTTCTCGATGGAAAACGGTTAACAGATCTCTCTGAAAATGATCTTTCACAGGTGCGGCGTGATCAAATCGGCTTTGTTTTTCAGGCCTATAATCTTTTGCCGGTTCTCACGGCTCGTGAAAATATAGAATATGTAATGAAGTTGCAGGGGATAGAAGACAAAAAATGTGCAGAGAGAAGTTTTGCAGTGGCTGAAAAATTAGGTATTGAAACATTACTTAACAAACTGCCTCACCAGTTAAGTGGTGGGCAGCAGCAGCGTGTCGCAGTTGCTCGCGCCGTGGCATCTACTCCAAAACTTGTGCTCGCCGATGAACCAACGGCAAACCTTGATTCAAAATCAGCTGTGTCTCTCATTGATATGATGGAGAAACTTAACCGGGATGAAGGGGTTACGATAATTTTTTCTTCACACGATCCCATGGTGATAGCAAAAGCTCGACGTTCAGTGGTACTCAAAGATGGCAAACTTGTTTCAAATATTTGTGAATAACAGATGTAGATATCTCGCTGCTGTCTACTTCGGGATTGTTCCGTCATTGTCTTTGGAAAATACCAATATTCCAGGCTACGATGATATTTATCAACTCTTTGATTATAATAGAATTCGTGTAGAACTTAATCTTGATAGCCTTAGTCATTCAGACTTTTCAATGAGATTGCAAGTTGATAATGAAAACCTGATTCTTGAAGAACCTGAAAGCCTTACCAATAAAACTTCAATATACAGGGCATATCTTGAGTACAGTGGAGCAAAACACTTCTGGGTTGTCGGCAAACAACGAATCCCTCTAGGTGTAGGAAAGTTCTGGAATCCGATGGATGTTTTTAATCCAATTGATATTGAATCAATAGAACCTTCGGAAAGACCAGGAACAGAGAGCATTCATTACGAATATGCCATTAACCAGCTTTCAAATATGGACGTCACTTTCGCAAAGGGAAAGGGGGCCATCAGGGTTAAAGGATATCTTGATTTTGCTGATATTGCCTTAGTGGGGGAATGGGACGAAGACCAAAATCTTGATATTATAGGCTGGGAACTTGAAGGAGCATTTGCAGGTACCGGTATAGAACTGCGCAGCGAGGGAGGAAGTTTTCACAACCGTGAAACCCATCAGCGTCAGACTGAGTTTGTTCTTGGTGCCGAATATGGCTTTTTAAACTCCCTTATATTTACTGGAGAATATCATTTTAAAGATGTTCCCCGAAAAGATGAATTTGGGTTTTCGGCAATCTTTCAACCTGCTATGCTCTGGATATGTTCTCTCATCACAGTAACGGATATTGATGATGGTTCAGGATTCATAGCTCCGGTTGTGGAGTATAGCCTAACGGATGAAATGACCTTAAGTGGTGGTGCATTTGTATATCATGGATCTGAAGATTCAATATATGGCCTAACTCCTGATAGATTATATATCCGCTGGTTTATCCATTTTTAGAAATTTCCTGAAATTATGAATATAATTCTGTTTGAAAAAGAAGAAAGAATAGATGGTCATGTTGTCTTAAACGATCATCGTGCAAAGCACATTATTAAGGTGCTGCGCTGTAAAACTGGTGATTCGGTTAAAGTGGGCGAAGTTAACGGTGATATTGGCACAGCAGAAATTTTAAGCATCAAACCCAAATATCCCTTTGTAGTAGAACTTCGAGTGAATCTGTTTCAAAAAGCATCTCAGCCATCTTCCATAGATCTTATCCTGGCACTTCCACGACCGATTATGCTGAAACGGATTTTGAGTCAGGTGACGGCATTGGGAGTAGGGACAATACACCTTATAAATGCCAATCGTGTTGAAAAAAGCTTCTGGGATGCTGGTATCTTAAATGAAGAAGAATATAGGCCTCACTTGATTCATGGGTTAGAGCAGGCTGTCGATACCCGGTTGCCAGAGATAAAAATACACCGTTACTTCACCCCATTTGTTGAAGAGTATCTATTGGAAATGAAAAAAAAATATGGATCGTTGATTATTGCTCATCCGGATACGGAAAACGCATTGTCTCATGCTCTGTCAAAAAATAATACAAGAATTCTATATGCCATAGGGCCAGAGGGTGGCTGGGTTGATTATGAAGTGGAAAAATTTCTGCTTGCTGGTGTAAAACCTTTTTCAATTGGCCCTCGAATACTAAAGGTTGATACAGCAGTTGTATCAATTCATGGAAGAATCTGTCAGGAAATAAAGCAATGAGAATATTTCCCGTGTATTGTTTGTTAGCACTGTGTAGTATCACTGGGGCCTTTGGGGTGTGAACAGTGCCGTTGGAAAAAAAGAGGGATATCGATTTGCAGCAATGGGAAGAAGATGAAAGACGGACTGACGAAAATCCACGCAGGGATTACTCGGAGCGAAGAGAACCCAGAGAACGCCGTTTTGATCGTCGTGATATTGCGCAGGCCCCTAAACGTTCAATCATGTCCTGGCTCCGATCGTTTTCCAATGCTCGTTTAGGAGTTGATCGTCGTAAAGCTGAAAAGCGTCGCCTGGCTGATGATCGACGCTCCCGGGAGTTACAATCGCTCCTGACTCCAGAAGAAATCGCTGCTCTTTTACAGGAGTAAGGATTCTTTTAATTGTAATTGTTTGTTTTCGATTAGATACTTCACAAAATTAGATTTGATAGAATCTGACAGGAAGAAGCTCAACTTCATCCCGTTCAGAAGTGGTTAGTATTGCCCTTCTCAATTAGGTGTGCTCATGCAATGTATAGGAGTAGGGTTAAGTTGAACTCGGCTTGATTTTAACAGATTTTGGATATGGCAATATTAATGTGAAACACGCATCACCCATAATCATGCCACCAAAATCGATAATCATAAAATCAGCATCTTTTGAAAGTTCAGGGAGTTCTTTTGAATAAGTCAGATCACCAGTAACGACAATGGATTGGGCACTGTAATCAAAACGGTAAGCAATAGCATGAATCGTATGTGGAACTTTAATCGTCGACACACGAATATCTTCAATATTAAATGATTCACACCTGTATGTCTTTGATGTCAAAAGCTAGCAGGAGATCACGATAATTAGCTGAATTTATTGTTAGATGCTATACAGTAGTATGCAGTAATTGAGAAGGAAAAGGTTGAACTGATTCCCAGGCATTGGAAGCATTTTCTGCTTTCCATAGGTCATAATTTCTTTGCAGATTTATCCAAAAATTTGGAGAAGTATCAAAGGCACGAGACAACCTTAACGCCATATCAGGAGTTATTGCTCCATTGCCATTAATAATTTTTGATAATGTTTTTCTTGAAACATTTAAGGTCGAAGAAAGCTTGGTAATAGTGATAGAAAGTGGTTTTAAATAGTCATCTTTTATAATTTCGCCTGGATGGGTTGGTTGTCGTGTCATTTTTTTCATAGCTGTCCTCTCAATGATAATCGTCGTAACTTACGATGTAAGCATTGCCATCAATAAATTTAAAAAATATTCTCCAATTACCAGAAACATTTACAGCATATTGACCTTTCAAGTTGCCGGACAATTTGTGCAAATTTGAACCCGGATAATTCATATCACGGATCTCGCTAGCAGCATTCAAACGATCAAGGATTTTTCCTAGCCTATTTGCATGCTCTGGTTTGATGCCTTTCTTTTTTCCAGAGTAGAAAAAATCTTCGAGTCCTTTATGTTTAAATGACTTGATCATATTGCATATTGTAACCTCAAGGGTTGCGGGTGTCAATCCGTCTTTTGAGATTGATCTTGGTATGGTCAGCTAACAGTGTTAATACATGGGTAATGTTCACTTATTACTTTTCTTCTCATATCTTCCACCTCATCCAATATTAAAGACACAAAAATTGGAAATCGGGAGACCTTTCCATGCCTCTGCAAACATCGCTCATTATTGTATCTTAAATAGTTAGAAAAATTTTCATTGCTTTTGCAATTTCAGCATTGCTACTATGAGGTGTTTATATTTTTTATCAGATTGCTAATGAGTTTCTCGGGCTGCTACTTAAAATATAGGGATATTACAAACATTAAATTCCTGAAATCTTATAAAAAGTCATCTCCATTTTTTGTTACAGGCAACAGGAATGTATTCTAAAGCGTTGTGACCTGAACAATACGTCCTGCCTCATCATGAAAAACCGTCATCTTTTTCAGTTTACGATAACGAAGGATCTCTTGTT
>DAOVZA010000269.1 GCA_030635405.1 Desulfocapsa sp. | reverse complement strand
GTTGGTTCTGGCTCAGGAGTTGGTTCTGGCTCAGGAGTTGGTTCTGGCTCAGAAGTAGATTCTGCCACACGTATTGGAGAAGGCACAGATTCAGGTGTGTCCTCTAAATCAGGTTCAGATTCCGAGCGAATTGTGGCTGTGGGTGTTTCTGTTGATGTGGTAGAATCAACCGAATCAGCAGCGTCCTGTTTTGACTCTGCTGGAACAACCTTAATATCTTCTTTGTCGGCTGTCGCAGAGCGCTCTGTTGCGGTGGAGTTATCAAAGTGTTCTTCGAATCTCAGGTTTTCTCTATCACCACCTGTAACAACGCTGTCTGCTTCAGTTCTCTCGTCATATCCATTGGAGCCAACTTGTTCTTCAGTTCTGTCCTGAATTTCTGCTGTGGAAGATACACTCTGAGAGTCACTTAATTGTTCTTCACTGCCAAAACTTTCTCTGTTTTCCCTCTCTGTATCAGTCAAAGATTGAGAAATAACAGCATCACCAGACAGAGAGCCACCCTTTTCAAGCTCTGCAGCTTCCTCGGATCCTGTATGAATATTTCCATGAGGATTTGCATCATCAACAAGACGACGTTTGGTTGTCCATTTCTTGGCCTTTAGTGTTTCCCCGGCGGTGTCCTGCTGATCAAGTCCCAACCAGTCTTGTTGGGCATTGTCTGTTGGATTGCCTATGGGATTGGAAGAAGAGTTGTCCTGATTGTTGTCTGAGGCCATGATTACTCCGGTAATGTATTACAAATTGTAGTTCTTGCTTTATGGAAGTGGCAAGTTGCTGTTTTGCAGGAATTATTTTTTCTCATCATCGACATTGCAAAAATCATACCGTAAAAACATGATAATTTTTCTCAATATATTATAGTGTAAACAGACAGTTGAACTTGTGTAAGTAAAATGCCTAGGCAAAAGCCTAGAATGAATCGTAAGACCAGTTACGAAAATGTTTCAACTCAGTCCCAGAAATCGTCCTTATCTTCCTGATTCTCAGTCTCCATGATCCCAGTTACCTGATTTCCTTTTTCATTGTAAATTAATTTACTGAAGCAAAGCATGTTTGCCATGGCAACACCACGACCATGATTGTGCATGGCCCTTGATGGATCAATTTCCAAATACTGTTTCCAGTCAAAGCCATCACCTTCGTCCGTGATTTGTATGTAACAGGCTTTTTCTTTGCGCTCAAAAATAACGGTAACAAGTCGGTCAGTATATTTGGGATCATTGAGACGATTATCCACCTCGTCCTTCCATGAGTGGGCCTCAACCAGAGCACTTTTTTCTTTATAACTTATCCCCAGATTTCCATGTTCAACCGCATTAACCAGAAGTTCTGAAATACCGGTAAGAGTTCTGTCTGGATCATCGAAGTAATTGGCAAGAAAAATAGAAAGACCTTCCGCTTCATCTAATGTTTTGAAGGTACACTTCATGATTTGCACAAGACCAAAACTGATTTTCCGGCGCTCCATTTCATAGCGTAACTGTTTGTGGCGGCGGATCTGTTTTCCTGCAGCCTCAACTATGGAAAGCAGCATTTCAACGTTGAGTGGTTTTGTGAGATAATAAAAAACTCCTGCAGCAATACCCTCACTGATCTCTTCAGGGTGATCTGCTGCTGTTTGCATGATAATGGGAATATTTCGCAGTTTGTCATCTGCTTTCATTAAATTACAGACCTCTATACCATCCATCTCAGGCATCATACGATCAAGGAGAATGATGTCCAGAGTCTCGTGGAGTTCACCTAAAACTTTCATGGCCTCCACGCCATTTACCGCTGTATGAACAGTAAAATTGTTGCGTTCCAGCATGCTTTCCAGAAGGCGCAGCGTTGTGGGGTTATCATCCACTGCAAGTATCGAAAGGGGAGTGTCTTGTATGTTTTCCATGAGTTTTTTATATCTGTTTGAAATTTACAGAACTCAGCGTTCAATAAATGCTGAGTTAAGAGAGCGGTGAATTGGCTTTAATAAATAGGCCAGCAGGCTTTTTTCACCTGTGATAATATCTGCATTTACTATCATGCCAGGCAGAACTTTATTGATTTGTTCATCATTTCCTACGTAATGCTTCTCTAGTTTAATCATTCCCTTATAGAATGGTTCGCCCTGGTCGCTTGTAAATGTTGTGGCTGACAGAGCAGTCACTGTGCCATTGATGGAACCATATCTGGAGAAATCAAAAGTGGTAACCTTCACTGTTACATGATCACCCGTTTTTATATGGCCAATATCATTTGGTGATACTTTTACCTCTGCAACAAGTTCTTCATTCAAGGGGACAATTTCCATAAGAGGTTTTCCTGGAGGAATTATGCCGCCGATGGTATGGATCTCAAGGCCTTTGACAAGCCCGTGTGTAGGAGATTTAAGTTCCAGTCGGCTTATTTGCTGAGTGAGTTTGTCGCGTAGTTCATCATTTTCGGCCAGTTCATCTTCAAGTACGCTTAATTGCTGCTGGACATTATCTTTGCCTCTGGATGCCTGTGACTGTAATCGCCATTCAAATTCCTTAACGGATTGCTCAGCCTGACGGATTTGAATAACCATTGCGTCCAACTGCCCTTGTCTGGCATTTATTTCCTGTAAAGCGTTCAGGTAATTTGTCTGTGGAACAAGGCGCTCTTCATAGAGTTCTTTTTGGGTCTGAAAAGATTGTTTGGCAATGGAAAGATTTTTTTGAATTGTCGTCTGTTCACGTTTAAGAAGGAGAATCTGTTCATTCTTCTGGGTGATCTGTTCTTTGAGTACCTGCTCCTCATCACTTTTGGCCAGAATCATTCCGGTGAGGATGGACCGGTCTGACGAAGAGAGTTCCGAAGGACTTTGGTTGTTTAAAAAGGCAGTAAGTCGAATATGGCGCTGTTCAAGAATATTTCTTTTTGTATTAATACGAGCCAGATCAGCCTTAATGGATTCTCCACGAATACGAAGCAGTACCTGGCCGGGATTTACAAGATCATCTTCTTCCACAAGGATTTCATCAACAATTCCACCTTCAAGATGTTGGATGACTTGAATATGGCCGGATGGAACAATTTCTCCAACGGTCATGGCCACTTCTTTGATCTTTGCAAATCCGGTCCAGACCAAAAAAGAAAGGAAAGCCACGGAAATAACGAGGGTGGATGTTCGGATCAGGTAAGGTGTTTTTGCCTCTTCAAGAACTGCTGTGAGCCCAAGAAGTCGTAACTGCTGATTCTGATCATGTCTTGATTTTTTTGTCATAATACTTTGAATAGGTGATTTTTCAGTATGTTAAAAGATCCTTTGATCCGTCTTTGTGCATGGTTATTTCTTTTTAAGCGCTGCAAGCAATTCAGCAGGGTTTCCTGTGAGTACTTGTCCAGTTCCTGTCAGATAGATAAGTTTATCAGCTTGAAGGATGTCTTCTTCTCGATCAGTTACGTAAAGTAGTGTTTTACTTCCTCTATGCTGGTTTAAAAACTCCTGGAAAAACATACCTGTTTTTTTGCCCAGGAGCGTTGGTGGCATTTCATCAAAGAGAAAAATAGGTGAATCTCTTAAATATGTTCGTGCCAGGGTTAACTGATAGCTGAGGGTAGTGGAGAGCTGTTCTGATCTGTAATCTCCTATGAAATATGCCATTCCATCTTTGAAATTATTAACATCGTCGAGTGCACCGGCTTGTTGCAGACAGTCTTTGAGTTCCTCGGGAGTTGCATCCGGTTTACACATACGAAGATTTTGTTCGATTGATCCGTGAAAAAGTTCTGGTGTCTGTGGCGTATAGGAAATGTTCCGTCTGAGGGCTATCGGGTCTCGTTGTCGAATATCAAGACCATCTATGAGTACTGCTCCCATTTGTGGTGGATACAGACCGATGATAAGTTTTAATAAAGAAGATTTACCTGATCCACTAGGACCCGCAACAGCCACAACTTCACCAGCTTTGATGTCAATATTCATTCCACTGAAGACAGCGCCCCGATCTGCTGTGTAACGCAATCCCACACTACTGAAT
>DAOVZA010000084.1 GCA_030635405.1 Desulfocapsa sp. | reverse complement strand
TGTTAAATAGTCGTTTTAAACAGTTTATTAACAAGCTTATTAATAAACTCTTGACAAATGGTGTTAGAATCTTGTTGAAAACGTAAGAAAATCTAATTTTTTAGATGGAAAAACAACATGATAATTAACAACTTTGCTTCGTATTATTCTAGTGTAAAGCGGGTAAAAAAACAAGATAATTCAGTTACAAATCCATTTCTTCAAATACGCTGAACAGGGGAAATCTCAGATGCAAAAAAAGAAGATAGAAAAAATAAATGATTTATTTGTAACAGCCTTAAAAGAAAAGGTTTTTCCATGTGCTGCAGTGTCTTTTTCAAAATTTGATAAAAATGGATATAAAAGGTTTGAAAAGTATTATGGATTATCCTTTTCAAAAAATCATTTTTTTGATCTTGCATCACTTACAAAACCACTCACAACAGTTCCTCTTCTACTTTCTCTTTTTAACAAAAAGGTATTGGAACCAGAAACTGAACTTGGAACACTTTTTAAGAATTGCCCGGAAGATAAAAATCAAATTTCCATTAAACAACTTATGTCACATAATGCGGGATTTGCAGCGCATAGGGATTTTTTTAAAGAGTTGTTAATAGTACCTGAACAAAAGAGAAAAGAGGTTCTTTTACAGAAAATACTGAATGAAGATCTGATATATAAACCAGGAACTAATAACTGCTATAGCGATTTGGGTTTTATGCTTCTTGGTTTGATAATTGAAAAAATAGAAGAAAAAGAAATTGGTGAACTGGCATGTTCTCATATATATGAGCCCTTAGAGCTTCAAAATGAATTGTATTTTCCCGGTTTAATTAAAAAGAAGGGTGATACCTATGTTAATACTGAAAAATGTTTATGGGACAAAATAATGCTTAATGGATTGGTGCATGATGATAATTGCAGAGCCTTAGGAGGGAATATGGGACATGCCGGTCTCTTTGGGACTGTGAAAGGTGTAATGACGTTTTGCGAACACTTACTGGACCAGTGGCAGAACAGAGGTCAACATCCGGCATATTCCAACGAGTTACTTAATAACACATTAAAAAGAGTTGGGAATTCGACCTGGACCATGGGTTTTGATATGGTTTCAGAAAAAGGATCAAGTAGTGGTTCCTTTTTTTCAAAGAGAAGTGTTGGTCATTTAGGTTTTACCGGAACCTCTTTTTGGATAGATCCGGAAAAGGATTGTATCGCGGTACTGTTAACTAATCGGGTTTACTATGGCCGGGAAAACTGGAAGATTAGAGAATTTAGACCAGCTTTTCATGATCTGTTGATGGAGGAAGGTGTGTAGGCAAAAAAAAGGCCCTGCTTTTTATAAAAGCAGGGCCTTTTTTGTATTAACAAGCTGTCTTACAAGACTACCACCAACAGATGGTTTGATCAGCTGCGAAAACTTTATCAACAAGTGCTTCATAATCAGGAGCATCAACGTTGAGATCAAAAGATTCTGCATCACGATCTCTGCTTACTATTTCAACCAGTTTTTTAGTGGTATCATCTGGTGCTGAACGATAAACATTAAGAATTTTCATTTTATATGCTCCTAAGCTTTAATAATGCCGTAAGGGATGATATGGGTCATATCACGAAGTTTCTCACCAAGTTCTTCGATGGTGATTGGCTCAAGATCATTGAGTTCGCAATTTTCTTTTGTTGTTGCGAAAACATCACCTTCCATATCACGGAGCATATCAAGAGACTCAGCCTGCAGCTCGTCGAATTTCTCCATCTTAGGTTCATCCATTACGACGCCATAGGCGTACATATTTTCAACAGCCAGTCCAAGCGCTGAACGAATACCATCAACAGTACAACTCTGGTTGCGGTACATCAGACATACTTTATTATATTCCATGGGAACCTCCTATAAACTTAAGTAACAATCAAAATCTTCGATAATGATTCCATGCTGAGCCTGAGTAGCCATCTTATTGGCTTCAAGTCCCTCAGGAACATCATCAATGTCGTATCCCATGTTTTTATAACTATCAACGCAGATGGATACATCATCAGCTAATTTACAAAGCTCTGGAAAACCAGCTTCTTTTTTAGCGTTATGAGTGGCATCCCAACTGAAAAATACTTTAACATTGGAACCTTTGGCTTTAGCAGCTTTGGTTATTCCCATGACATGTTTGAACTGGTCAGGGTTGGTCACAAATATTCCGAGACTTTTGGACATACGATCCTCCAGGAAATTACTTATTTAGTGGTAATTAAAAAAATCAAGAGTGGGATAATTAACCTTTTTTAACAAAAAAGCTGATGTATCCAGATTCCTCTTTCTCACCAAGGTACTCATGTCCTGCGCGGCTACACCAGCCTGGAAGGTCATTTCTGGAACCTGGATCGGTACCATCTATCTGGAGAACTTCGCCAGAGGCTATTTTTCCAATTTCTTTTTTGGTACGAAGAAGAGGCATTGGGCAACTAAGACCTTTTGCATCAAGTGTGGCAGCTACAGCAATTCCGTCTTCGGCTACTTTAAGATCACTCATGGGTTATTCCTCCTGAAAATATTGTTTCGATAGACTGAAAAACATAATTGTTTTGAAGTCTGAATCAGCTTTGCTCAGCGTTTATTAAAAACACTGAAAAGATATTAGTCAGACGTATACTTTAGGTATGCGTTTATGTCAAGGGCAAAATGAATGACTATTCAAGGGAATCCTTTGTGTTTAAGTTCCTGTTATTATGGTACTTGTTACATTTTTTGGAGATAAGAAAAGACCTGTTTTTTTGCTTAGATACTTGACAAAAGTTGTGTGCAAGGGTATGAAAACTTAATTTAGATAATAAACCATTACTAACACTAAGTTCTAAAGGAAGGAGGAGGAGTATGAGTGAAGAGAGTGTGATGGGTAATAAGGTAAAAGATCTTTATAAGGTCTGTTGCAAATCGGAATGGAATCCAACAGTAGCAGGGGTTATTGTTGCATTCCTCTCAATTTTAATTATGGCATGGTGGCGCCCGTGGGGAGCTGTTGGAGCCATTCGTAACTGGGGTGACTGGATCATCTACGGATTAAACACTGTAATTGGTGCAGAATCCGGGCTGCTTGGTTTTTATGACGAAGCACCAGCTGCTATTCTAGGAAGTACAGGATCTGTTATAGGTATCGGTTTTATAGTAGGTGCCTTTATCTCTGCATGTCTTGGAAAAGATTTTGCCCTTCGTATTCCACCATACCGCGAGATGGTTAAAGCGGTAATTGCTGGTATTTTGATGGGTATTGGTGCAACACTTGCCGGTGGTTGTAATGTTGGTGGTATGTACAATGCAATCGGAAACCTTGCTGCAAATGGTTTCACCATGTGGATTGGTCTTGTTATTGGTGTTTTACTTGGTCTGAAACTTCTCTACATGGAAATGGAGTATATTTCATGGGGTGATGGCGGATCCGGAACAATTAACATTCCAGGTGCGGTACAAAATATTTTTGCAGTTGTTGCTTTAGGAGTACTTATCTGGGCAGCGTATGCCTATGCTGGTTTTGAAGAAGGTGCTTTTAGCTGGGCTGGCGATAAGGATGAAGATTATATAGCATCCTTAAGTGGTATTATTATGATTGCTGCAGGTCTTGGTTATACAATGCAGCGTGGTCGCTGGTGTATGGTTCAGGGTTTTCGTGAACCTCATATGACCGGTGATTGTACTCTTGCCAAATCAGTTGCACTTTCCATTTTACTGCTTGCCATCGGTGGTGTTGTTTTAAAATACAGCGTACCCAATGCTCATGGCGGAGAAGCAGTTCTTCACCCTGTTAATTATGTTCGTGGAACATTTGGTTGGGGCTCCGTGGTTGGTGGATTTATCTTTGGACTTGGTGCCATGCTTGCTGGTGGTTGTGGTTCCGGTACTTTGTGGCGTGTTGGTGAAGGTCAGGTAAAACTCATCATGGTTGTGCCTTTCTTTGCGATATCCAATTCACTTATGACCAAATGGTTCCAAAATTTTGGACCAGATGAAATACATCTTGAAAAATCAGGTGCTCTTGGCTCCTACGTGTATCTTCCTGATGTTATGGGATACGGTGGGACATTGGCCATGATTGCTGGTATCATGATGGTCTGGTATCTAGTCGTGACCTGGAATGAAGACACTAATAAACTGATTGTGCCAATGTGATTTTAAGCTTGTCAGTTTCTCTGCACAGTACGTAGAGAGTTTTATATGAAAGTCGCAGTTTCCCTTTGATGGAAGCTGCGACTTTTTTATTTTCCAGTTCGACATTCTGGATATTGTCCTATAAACTACATTATGGATTCCAGAAAATTACGTAAAGATGTTCTCCAGCAACGTGATAAGCTCTCCCGTATCGACCAGCAGACACGGAGTAAGCGTATTATGGAGCGCATTATTCAAACAACATGGTTTCAATCTGCAGCCAATATTTTTGTTTACGTTGATTTTCGTTCTGAAGTAATCACACGCCCCCTGATTGATTACATGCTTAATCATGGAAAAACAGTGATTGTTCCTGTGACTCTTCTCAAAGAAAAAGATCTGTTAGCTGTAACGGTTACAGATCCCAACAGAGAACTTTCACCAGGCTACTGCTCAATTCTTGAACCAATTGAAGAAATACGTGAAACACAACGATTTTCTCCAGATTTAATTGATATTATTTTCCTTCCCGGTTCTGTCTTTGATGAGCGCGGTGGTCGGATGGGTTATGGTGGTGGCTATTACGACAGGTTTGTATCCAGAAAGGCTCCCCAGGCTTTGCGAGTGGGGTTAGCTTTTGCCTTGCAAATGGTAAAAGAAGCTCCATTACAGGCCCATGATGAATTACTTAATTACGTTGTTACAGAAGAGCAGATAGTAAAAGGAAGTCGATAAAAACAGAGGAAAAGTATGAGAAAGACAGCCATATTCAGAGATTCTCTTTTTTTAGATCATGATCCCGGTTTTGACCATCCGGAATCACCTCAACGCCTGAAAGTGATTAATGAGGTGCTTGATAAACCAGAGGTGGGGGATCGTTTTGTCTATCCAGATTTTGAATCGGCGACTCATAAAGTTATTGGGTTGAACCACGGTAAAGATCTTATAAACAGGGTGGCGGAAACGGCTGGGAAGATCTTTGATGCACTTGATGCTGACACAAAGACATCACCAGACTCTTACGCTGCAGCCATTCTTGCAGCAGGTGCACTTGTAAAAGGTGTCGATCTTCTTCAATCAGGTGAAATTGATAACGGCTTTGCCATGGTACGACCCCCTGGTCATCATGCCGAAACCGATCGTTCCATGGGGTTTTGTCTGTTTAATAATGTTGCGGTTGCTGCAAAATATGCAATATCCCACTGTGGAATAAAACGGGTAATGATCGTTGACTGGGATCTTCATCATGGAAATGGTACTCAGGATTCGTTTTATGATTCAGATAAGGTGCTTTACATATCAACACATCAGTTCCCTTTCTATCCTGGCACAGGTGCTTTAAATGAAACGGGAAAGGGAAAGGGCGATGGTTTTACTATAAACGTCCCCCTTCCCGGTTATCAGGGGGATGTTGATTATGCTACCATCTTTGATGATATTATTGTGCCCATCGGCCAGGAGTATAAACCTGAACTGATTCTTATTTCCTGCGGTTTTGATATCTACAAAGACGATCCCTTGGGGGCCATGGAAGTTACTGCCCAGGGGTTTGCTTATCTGACACGATGTATGGTAAAACTTGCTCAAGAGGTTTGTTCAGGAAAACTTTTAGTTACACTTGAAGGTGGCTATGACCTTAACGGTCAACGTGATGGAGCCATGGCCGTATTGTCTGAACTCCTTGGTGAGAAGCTCGATACGGGGTATGCTACTAACCTCAGCGATGAGCAGTTTCAATCTCTTTTAGAGAAAAAATCTGTTCATCCTGCAATTGATCAGGCAAGGGATGTTGCAAAAAGGTTTTGGAAATTGTAAAATTCTTTTTTAGCAAAAATTTAAAGGCTTCAAATTTGTGAATTGTGATCTTTTTTAGGTAAATGATTTAATATTTGATGGTTTCAGGGAAAGGCAAGTTGGAAACAAAACAGACAAAAATTCTGGTTGCTGATGATGATAAAATGGTGCGGACCATTGTATCTAAAATTCTCGAAATGTTCGGCCATGAAGTGGTAGCAGTTGATGACGGAAAGTATGTCGCTGGCATTGTGGACGAATCATACGATGTAATTCTGCTAGATATTAATATGCCGGGGATGGATGGTTTTGAAACCATTAAGGCCCTGAATCTTCTTGAGTACGACATCCCCGTTATTTTTCTCACTGGTGCTGGTTCCATGGATTATGTGGTTAAAGCCATTAACCTTGGTGCTTACGACTTTCTGACAAAACCCATAGAAGATCTCGATATCTTTAATGTGAAAATTCGTCGTGCCATTGAAAAACGAATGTTTATTCGTCGGGAGATACACTACAAGCGTGAGCTAGAAGACGATATCAGAGCAAAGGCGATTGAGCTTGAGAAAACCAACAAGCTTCTGCTTCAATATAGCCACAGTCTCGAAAACGCTACTGTCCAGCTTATGTCCAGTCTTCAGAATGCAATGGAGGAAAAGGATTTTTATACTGCTGGACACACCATGCGCGTCACTGAATATGCGGTTCTTCTTGGTTTGGCGATGGAGATTCCCGAGACAGATCTTGTTGTTTTACGTCGAGCGGCACAGTTTCATGATATTGGAAAGCTGGTTATTGATCTTTCCTGTATTCAAAAACCGGGAAAACTAACAGACGAAGAATGGATTCTTATCAGGAAGCATCCCGTTATCGGAGCAAATATTGTCGAACCTCTTGGATTTATGAACAGAGAGCAGTTTATTATTCGACACCACCATGAACGTATGGATGGCAAGGGATATCCAGATGGGCTTACAGGAGACAAGCTGGATCTTCTGACAAGGATCATAATGGTGGTTGATAGTTATGATGCCATGACCTCCAAGAGAAATTATCGTCGCAATATGACCAGAGATGAGGCAGTTGAAGAGTTAACCAGGTGTGCTGACACTCAATTTGATAGAGAGTGTGTTGAAGCGTTTAGTAGTGCCATTATAAATTTCACATCCACCGGCGATGCCTTCTCTCAGAAATATCTTGAAAACTATAATGTTGAACAGAATAATCAGTAAAGAGAATACAATTTAATGAAAATTACACGTGAAGAAGTTGAACATGTCGCAAAACTTTCCAGGTTGAACATGAGTGAAGAAGAGCTGGAAAGAATGACGGGACAGCTTGATACCATCCTTATGTATGTCGATAAACTCGATGCACTGGATACCACCGGTGTTATTCCCACAACCCATGCTTTCTCCATCAATAACGCTTTTCGGGAAGATGAAGTACAGGAATCACTACCAAGGAAAGAGGCTCTGCTCAATGGGCCGAAGGTGAATGAAGAAGCGTTTATAGTGCCAAAGATCATCTAGTTATACAGGATGGTTTTTTGTTGCAGCAAATGTTGGACTTTTGAGCCTTTAAGGTTCTTTTTTTATTTTGAGGCGTTTTAGTAATGAATCCGTATGAATTAACCATTGGTCAGGCAAGAGTTGCACTTGATGAAGGCCAGTTGTCACCC
>DAOVZA010000263.1 GCA_030635405.1 Desulfocapsa sp. | reverse complement strand
TCCATCAAGTACTGCCAGGCCAAATGCAGGGATGGAGCAGCCCCCTTCCATGGTTCGAAGATAGGCCCGTTCAGCAAGCAGACAGGATTCTGAATCGGGATTATTGAGACAGGCTCGGATTTTATCCCGTTTATCGGAGGATATGGTGCTTGCTGACTCGATGGCAATACAGCCCTGTCCAACCGGAGGAATAAATTCATCTTCTGAAAATATCTTCACTATCATATCTTCATATTCCATGCGTTTGACTCCTGCATAGGCAAGCATCAGTGCATCACAGTCACCGGCATCCATTTTTTGGATTCTGGTCTGCAGATTGCCACGCATTTCAACGGTTTCAACATGTGGATAAAAATGTTTGAGCAGGGCAATACGTCGTACAGATGAGGTGCCAATTCGAATAGTTTGGCTGGTGTTACCGAGGTCAATGGTTTTGTCACGGGACACAAGAACGTCATTTGATTTTTCTCTGTCGGTAAATGCAATTAATTCAAAACCATCCGGAAGGATAGATTGCATGTCCTTAGCACTGTGTACAGCTATGTCAGTGGTTCCGTTGCTGAGCTGATCTTCGAGCTCTTCAGTAAAGACACCTTTACTGCCGATTTTGGCAATGGATACATCAAGGATTTTGTCACCCTTGGTTTCCATGGAGCTGATTTTTGTTTCCATGCCACTGTCTTGAAGCATTCCGGCAACGGTATCTGTCTGCCACATTGCAAGTTTACTCTTTCTTGATCCTATATTTATGGTGGTCATGGCATCTATCCTGTTGTAAGTAATTTACTACTTTGTAGTAGGTTCGTTTTTTTTCAGTATGACAATTATCTTACCATATGGAATAAAGAGAAAAAAGGCATGATTGCAAACTGTTTTTAAAACAGCTATCATTATTTATGCGTTTCTTACTTTATAATATACGATATGCAACCGGACATGGACTTAGTTACCATCTGCCGCTGCCATTTGCCGGTTTTTTTAAAAAAACTGCTGGAAATTTAAGTGAAATAGTCACTTTTATCCGTTCAGTTCAGCCCGATGTTATTGCACTTGTTGAAGTGGATTCCGGTTCCTATCGATCGAAAAAATCCTGTCAGGTTCGGTCCATTGCCAGTGCACTTGACCATTTTCATGTTGTGGAAACAAAATATGGAGGAGGTTCGCTGGCAAATAAAATACCGGTGTTGAATAAACAGGGCAATGGTCTTCTTACAAATCAGAAAATAGTCAGGCATTATTTCCATTATTTCAATGAGGGAATGAAGCGTTTGGTAATTGAGGTGGAGTTAGAGGAAGTGAGTATTTTTACAGTTCATCTTTCCCTTTCCTTTAAACATAGACAGCAACAGTTAGAACATCTGCATCGCATAATAGCGCAATGTGTAAAACCGATTATTGTAGCCGGTGACTTTAATACCTTTGGTGGTGATCGGGAAGTTCAGCTTTTTCTGGCCGCCACTGGTTTAAAAAATGCGAATCGACGTGGATTACCATCACATCCAAGCCATGCTCCAAAGCGAAATCTTGATTTTATCCTTCATAGTCCAGAGATAACGGCCTCAAATTTTTCAATCCCTGATATTCGACTATCTGACCATGCCCCATTAATCTGTGATTTCAGTTTTCCTGGCGGTAGCTAAAGAGAATATCGGAAGATGAATTTCAAAGGATGAGCCTTCCTTTATCTTACTCGTGACAGTTACCTGTCCTCCATGAGCCTCAACCACTGCCTTTACATAGTTTAAGCCAAGCCCTAACCCTTGTTTGCTGCGACTGCGATCACCGCGGTAGAGGCGATCCCATATACGGAGTGTTTCATTTTCAGAGATTCCCATGCCGTCATCATGAAAACGAACCACGGCATTAGATCCGTTGACTTCTGCGCTGATTGTCACGCTACCGCCTTTATGACCATATTTGATTGCATTATCTAGAAGATTGGCCCAAACTTGGCTGATTCGAGTCTGGTCAGCGAGAATAAAGATGTTTTCCTTGGTTACACTGGAGGAAACAGTGATCTGTTCTTCTTCGGCCACATATTGATACAGTCCGATAACATCATTGAGTGTCGCTACAAGATCAATTTCTTCGGGATTGAGACGCATGGTGCCGGATTCAGCTTCGGCCACACTCATCATAATTTTGAGCATGGAGAGAACTCTCTCTGACTCTTCAAGGCAATCGGACAGGGCACTACGATAGAGTTCCGGATCGTCTTTATCAGATTGTAGAGCATATTCGGCTCCTGCTCGTAACCTGGTCATGGGCGTTCGCAGATCGTGAGCCACATTATCAAGAGAAGATTGCATTTCAACAATAAGTTGTCTGTTTTGGGAAAATGTCTGCTCAAGAAGTGTACATATATTGCTTAAATATTTGTTGTCATTTTTAGGGAGTGTTGCTTTCTTTTGAGAGAGACCTTTTTTTATATCATCTTCCAATATTCGTAATGGATACCGCAGCATATAATTGAAAAGAAAGGCCAGAGCAAGACACGGAAATACAGTAAGTAAAAATACCAAATATGAAGTTGATACTGCTTTTTTATACAGGGCACGTCCTGTTGTTTTGTCATTGGTTCCGGCTTGAGCTATCCTGCCATCAGCAAGTGTTTTTGAGATAAGCAGCCAGTCCCCTGCATCTTCAGGATGTGAGAGATCTATCCAGCTACCCTGTGCTAATGGATCCAGATTAACCAGGCCGGTAAATGGTATGGAATTACTGGCTGTTATGAGTAGCTGGCTTTTAGCACTGCTGAGCCTGATGAAATCAATAGTTTTTGGAGGATTATTCTGGAGAGTGAATTGAAATTCAGCTTCAGCACTGTTCTGAGTGAGATAGCTATTAAGAGATGAATCGATATCCGCCAGGCGTTGCTGCTGGATGGTGTTTTTCAAAATAAGAGTATAGCTGCCGAGACAAAGGGCCACGAATATCCAGAGGATAAGAAAAAAAGCGGGGACTGTTCGTGATCCGGATATAAGGGCTGTAAATCTACTGTTCACGAAGGACATATCCCATGCCTCTTACTGTATGGATAAATTTGTTTTCGTAGCTTTTATCTATACTGTTTCTGAGCCTGCAGACAAGGACATCAATGACATTTGTTTGAGGGTCAAAACTGTAATCGTATATGTGTTCAAGAATGGATGTTTTTGAAAGGACACGTCCCGGATTACGCATCATCAGTTCAAGTAATGCGTATTCTTTGGCAGGGAGTTCGATTTTGCTATCCTGGCGTTTCACTACACGTTTGAGTGGATCAAGCTGCAGTTCACCAACCTTTAAGATCCCAGAGTCGCCACTTTTTTGTCCTCTTCTCAACAGCGCCTGAATACGAGCTAGCAATTCATTAAAAGAAAAGGGTTTGATCATGTAGTCATCGCCGCCACGCTGTAATCCCTCTATGCGATCATCCACTGACTGTCTGGCACTGAGGATAATCACCGGTGTCTCAATATTTCTGCTTCTCATTTTCTCAATCAGGCTGAGTCCATCAAGATCCGGCAGCATGATATCAATGACAGCAGCACTATAGGGTTCAGTGAGAGCGAGTGACAGGCCATCGAGTCCATTATGGCTGACATCAACGCTAAACCCTGCTTCACTGAAGCCTTTCTGAAGAAAGGAGGCGATTTTTTTATCATCTTCAACGACGAGAAGGCGCATTATACTGATACCGTTGCTATGTTATTATGATTGAAGGGCAATCACCGTGGCACATCGGCCAGTTCTTCCATCTCCCTCACGGCAGGCCCGGCGATAGGAGAAATAATCAGGAGAACATGAGGTGCATTGTCCAGCAATTTCAATGTTTCGTTCACTTAAACCAGATTCCATTAGCTGCATTTTTGAAATCTGCCAGAAATCAAAATAATTCTCTTTTACCTGAAAGGCAAGGAATGAGGCTGGAAGTTCGGTTTTGTGATTGGTGAATTCAGCACAACAGGGGCCAAGAGAAGGGCTGATATATGCCTGAATATCGCCTGGTGAGGAGTTGTATTGTTTTGTCATCAGCTGGGTTGCCTTGGCAAGAATATTTAAGACGCTCCCCTTCCATCCGCAATGAATTGCAGCAATTGCAGAATGAG
>DAOVZA010000361.1 GCA_030635405.1 Desulfocapsa sp. | reverse complement strand
TGGAAAATCGGAGACAAGAAAGGCTCTGACTCGTGAAGATGTGGCCGCTAATGCAGAGAGCTACAAGGAGCAGGTATTTAAAATTCTTGATCCTGAAAAGACAAATGTGGTTTTTAACTCTGAATGGCTTGGTAAGCTTGATTCCTTCGATATGATACGCCTGGCTTCCGAGTTAACAGTTGCCAGAATGCTTGAACGTGAAGATTTTAAAGTCAGATTTCGTGAAGGAAATCCCATTTCAATCCATGAGTTCATGTATCCGCTTATTCAGGGCTATGACTCTGTAGCTCTTGAGGCAGATGTGGAACTTGGTGGAACAGACCAGTTGTTTAATCTGTTAATGGGGCGTGATTTACAGCGTTCAAGGGGACAGGCTCCACAGATTGTTCTTACGCTTCCTCTGCTTGAGGGGCTTGATGGCGTTAATAAAATGAGCAAGTCACTTGGTAATTATATAGGAGTGTCAGAGCCAGCAAATGATATCTACGGAAAGGTGCTCTCGGCTTCCGATGAGTTGATGTTTCGTTACTTTGACCTCCTAAGTGATTTGGGCAGTGAAGAAATCGCTGTTTTGAAAGCTGATATGGAGTCGGGTGCTCTGCATCCCAAGGAAATTAAAAAACAACTAGCTCGTGAGTTAACTGCTCGTTTTCATTCTGATGAGGCAGCAAAACAGGCAGAGGAAAACTTTGAAAAAGTATTTCGCAAAGGTGGCCTTCCCGATGATATAGAAGAAAAACATATTAAATCAGAGGAAGATATCTGGTTACCTCAACTTTTGGTTGATCTTGAAATGGTGAAATCTACATCCGATGGACGTCGTATGATCAAACAGAATGCGGTATCGATTGATGGAAAGAAGGTGACTGATATGAAAACCAATATCAGCCCTGAAGGTGAGATACTGGTTAAGGTTGGTAAGCGCCGATTTTGTAAGGCGATATTTGAATAAGCGAAAGATTTAACAAAGTATTTAAATGAAAAAAGGCCCGTGGAATTTAATCCACGGGCCTTTTTTTTGTGCTTTTTTTCAGGTTCTGAAAAAGATATGGTTAGTTAACCAATACCTCTGTTTCAGAATCATTGCATTCACTGCAGATTCCAGAAAATTCAATATGGTGACCAAGAACCTGATATTGACTGATTTCAGCAGCTGTTGTGTTGATTTCAGACATAACTGGAAGTTCAATGTCATCGACCTTACCGCAACTGAGACAGCGGATATGGTAATGAGGTTCAATTGTAGCATCGAAACGTTTCTGAGTTCCGCCAACTTCAATCTTTAAAATGATTCCGGTTTCAGCCATGAGCTCAAGATTTCTATATACAGTTCCAAGACCAATACGAGGAAGACGTTTTCTCACCATGTCATAAACTTCATTTGCTGTGGGATGAGAAGTAACCTTTCCAAGTTCTTCAAGGATGATTTGACGCTGTGTTGTTAAACGCATTTGAGGCGTAAGTTGCATTGCAGTTCCTTATAAATGATTAGTGGTAATTATTCTTGCTTGCTGACTTATAGAGTAAATTAAACATTTTTCAAGGAAAAAAAGCAAATTTATTTTACAGAAAAAGTTAAAAAAATGGAAATAATTTTGGAGGAGTTGAAAAGTTGAGTATTCCTAACGAATTGCTGGGTTATAATATCCAAGTTCTAATTCAGGAAAATTGCATTTAATTTTATCCATCCATTGCCGCATACCCATTGCAGGTGTTGACTGGTCAAGATCAATACTACTCAAATACCATTCCGGATCCATATTTAGGTTTCGTAATTGGATACGATCAGGGTTGAAAGTTTTCAAAAGATTGCTTAATGCATCAAACTCTTCAATGGAATCAGTGAACCCAGGAAGAATAAAATAGTTAAGTGATACAAAGCCACCTTCCTCTTTCATTACTTTGATGGATTCAAGAACGTCAGGAAGTTCGAAATTCATTGGACGGTAATACTTATGATGATAATATTCCTGAGCAGAGTTGATGGATACTCTCAAGCTGTCAAGTCCTGCTCCTGCAAGACGTTTGATGGCCTTTGGCATGCTGGCGTTGGAATTCAGGTTAATTGTTCCACGGTCGGTTTGTTTGCGGATTGCAATGATTGCTTTCTCAATGGTATCAGCCTGAAGGAGTGGTTCACCTTCACAACCCTGGCCAAAGCTTACAATGGCACTTTCCGCCTGTTGCAAATGTGGGATAGCCACTTGCCCAATTTCAGAAGGAGTTGGCACAAATTGAATTCTATCCTGCGTTGCAGAACATTTTCCCGATGCCTGAAGGGAAATACATCCAACACATCGTGCATTACAGATCGGAAAAGTGGGTAAAGGTGCTTCCCAACGGTCTAAGAAATAATTTCTTGCAGCAGGGCATGCGTAGGTAAGACAGCATTTTCCGAGGTGTTGGATAAGACGATTGTTTTTGTTCTGCTTAAGTTTTTTTGCGGTTTTTTTGTTGATTACATCTTGATTGAACTGGGTGAAATCCTGTCTGATGTCTTCATCGCTGCGAAACGCAGTTGTCCAGAATCTATCGTCATACCAGCCTATAGCAGTATAGGCAAACAGTGGAAGCCTTGGAGCATTTGGGGTAGTTTGATAGGCACTGTTTAGAATGGCAGTGTGCGCAGGAGACATAAAAGCCGCCACTGCCTGGATATCTTTTTTTGAATAGGGATCTTCTTCTACAAGAAGTGGTTCTCCCGTGCTTTGGTCACAGCCAATGGGGAGGCGCCCGGGCAAAACGAAGAGTTCGCTGCCTTCAGGAAGTGGAATGAAATCGTTTTTATCAGGGAGTTTAAAGTTTCCTGCACTCATGCCTGCTGCATGAAGATCAGGGAAATCTTTTATGTTTCCCTGAGCATCTGCATAGACAAGAGAAGGCTGTCCTGAAGGGTGGATCACTGAGGTGGTCTTAGGACTTTAAATATTGAGTCAATGGCGCGGTAAACATCTATATCTTCGCCAAAAACATCCTCAATGGCTGGATTATCGATCAAATCCTCAATAACATATCCAGTGAGATAGAGCGTGATGATATTTGGATCCGGCACCAGAGTACGAATTGGTGCAACTTTCAGCTGGATATCGAATTCTTCCATATCGGGAAGACTTTTCAG
>DAOVZA010000146.1 GCA_030635405.1 Desulfocapsa sp. | reverse complement strand
TCACGGTATCATCATGAACATCCAAAGGCTGTAGATATAAACGACCCGCAAGGGCATTGGGATTATATAATATTGGGAAGCGTAGGCCTGCATCCTCACTGGAGTTACTGTCTTCAGGCGTCAGGCACAGGAACACAACAATGAGAAGAAGTGGCGGCCAGAGCCGTTTTATAAAACGCATTTAATCACCATTGCACTGTCAAAACAAGACCAAATTGTTCTTCTGCCTTCATCGATTTATTTGACCCTATGGCCAAATTTGGGTAACTGATTATTGGAGAAAGACTTACTTCGGCGTCCTCAGAAAAGAAACTTTGGGTAAAGTGTTTAAAAGGGATAACGATATGCCCCAGGGGATCGATGAGAAAAAGAGAGACAGCTCCTAAAATCCTGCTGTTCAGCACCTTTCTATCATTCATTTTAATAGTATGCTCCAGGGGAAGAAGTAGCTCAGCAAGCCCCCAACCTAACAGGGGGGTAAAAATCATATCCTGGATGGATACCGGTTCTGCCCAGGCCTCAAGCCCTATTTCATAAAAGGCAGACGCCGTAAAAGAAAAACACAACGATTCAAGTCGCGAATAGCCGTAATGTCTGGCATAGACATAATAAGCGGACCCAAAATAGGGATGTCCTATGTAATTGATCCAATCATCATCTTCATCCCAGCGCCAGGAGGTCACATTTTCTGGCCATTTTTCAGATCCATGCTCCCAGTTGATATCATCTTTCTCCCAGTTCGAGACATCTTCAGGCAGCATATAAATGCCCCCCAACACCAGCAAAGCAGGGCCTAAAAAATACAGGGCATCTTCACCTAAGATTGCATAACGGCCAAGCATGCCGCCTTGATCAGGTGGTTCAAGATCATCATAGTATTGAGTAAGATTAAAGATATCGGGGTCTTTTTTCTTAAAAATGGGTAATTCAGCTGGAATTATATCTACATAATCTTCCGGTTCACAGGAATAGGTCATTCCCTCCGTTGCTACCCTCTCGACAGGATGCTGATTCTCGGCGGAATAAACTTCTCCATGGATCAGAATAAGTATGGAGACTAAAAAGAGGATAAAATTATACATGCAGTAACGTGACCGAACTAAAAAGGAAGAATCGCGACAAACTCTCTGTCACGATTCTTCAAACACAAGATAGTCTCAAGAATCAGTCTCCGGGGAATGCGCTGAGGCTTTATAGAAATAACGATTTAAATCAAATAAACCAGACTGTACAGGTTTATCTCTGTCAAAACGTTCCTGAAACCAGTCATAATGCTCCCAGAAATCCTTATCAGCCCGATTAACGCCATAGTTATTGAATCGCTTACTTGCTTCCTCTTCACTGACATCAGAAAGGTTTGTTAACAGATCAAAGAAATCAGGTAAATCACTCTGATGAATGTCTATAAAATAGTTCGGGTAGGAACCATGAAATCCAGCAAGAAAGTCAGCTCTATCTTTTGTAGGATCCAGTACATTCTTTTCATTAAACATAGAGACGTTATCATGCCAGCGATTGATAACCATGGAGATCACTGAATCAGTGCCATCATCTTTACGGATACGGATATAAACCACATTTGAGTTATAATCATCAACCAGGGAAAAGAAATCTGTCCCAGGTTTAGACACAGATCGAAAAGCCTGCAGATAATCTTCCGTGGTTACGTATTGATCAGGCAGAGGCGGGTATTCGTGGCCCACCGGTAAATAATTTACCTTATCAAAACTGATACCGACCTCTGGCAGAATACGGCTGTTGACCAGTTCTTCAATAAATTCCCGTTTCGGGTTATCCGTTGTATATTGAATTTTTCCTGGAATTTCTGCGTCATAGTAGGTGATTTTGTCAGGTTTGACACCCTTATACCAGGATTCCATCATTTTCCTGCGCTTTTCCTGCGGCATAAATCCAAGGAAATAGCTCTCACCTTCTTCACGTAATCCATCCATATACAACCGAACTGCTAATTGATGGCCAAGCGTTCCATACACATCAAAACCGGCAACCAGTGCGTAGTAGATACGCTCAAGCAGCGGATAATCCAAAACCCACATGGTTCTGGGCAGAGCGCCAAGAACACCTTTGTGTACGGATGCACTATCAAAATGACGATATACTGTCAGAATCGGACTGTCTTCTGCTCTGTTTCCTTTCCAGATAGCATCATAACCCTGTCCCTCAAAATTATGGGACATATAGTATTCCTGCCGTGCATCGTAATACCGCCACAGGGCTTTATCATACTTGTTGCCAATCAGATCAATAATGGGAAACTTACTGCCCTTATTAATGGGCATGATCAAATTATCCTTCTGTAACTTTAGAAAGCCAGGATACTGAACACTTAAATCATGATCCGGATCTTGAAAAAGTACCCAGAAATGGTCATGAATAACATTCAGGGCAATCTGACCACGACAGACCGGACCGCGAATAAATGTCATGATAATGTAGTGGGAATTATCGAGCAGAAACTGGTAACGCGCACGTGGTGGAATCTGCTCAAAGGTCGCAAATGGATTGGCACTATCTATGGGATCAAAACCTACTATATGCGGGGTCTGTAGCCAATCTGGTTCGAGAAATAATTCTTTAAAACGAGCAAGTTTTGCGTCGTCAAAATCAAAAACCATATGGGTTTTATGAACTATGGTCGAATGAATTTTTCGGAAACGGTAATAGAAGGTTTCCGTACCCGGATCATCATAGGGACGAACTGTATTTATGAGCTCAACCGGACTTCCAGAAGGAGTCGTGGAACGAAGTAACTCGAAATACTCATTGGTGTCAGTTCCAAATTTTATATGGGCCAGAAACAGATGTTCATAAAGATAACGGGCAGTCATTGCATGCTTGGGATCTTTATTGTTAAAAAATGTTTCCCATTTTGCAATTTCTACGGCATCCACAGCCTGTGGTGTGGTGAGTTCATACTGTTCAGTCTCTGTTGGCCCACTTGCTCCTTGAGCCAGCCAACCGGCAATCAATTCAAACTCTTCCTTCTTCAATGGAGGAAAACCAAAGGGCATTCCACGGTTGGGATGTTTTGATAAATAGCCATCGAGTTCAATGGAAGTTTCGGAACAGGTTAAATCATCTGCTTCAGAAAAATATTCACCGGTGGATTCCGGGTTTTTCATCTTATGATCCAGAATCTGGAGCATAAGTGAATTATTCAAACCACCTGAGACAGAGCTTTCAGTCACCGTATGAAAATCCTTCTGACGCCATTCTTCAGTTGTCTTAGCATCAATAAAGAGACGGGTTGGATCCATGGTAGTCAAACGGGTAGCATCATAAACAGGCTTTTTACTTCCTCCCCGATCAATACCCTCGTAGGAATTCAGTTTCAACTGACAGGGAGAGTTATAACAGGAATGACATACAGCACAGCGTTTATCAAGAATCGGTTTTATTTCGTGGAGATAATTAACAGTATGAGTGGGAAGTTGAACTGTAATCGGATCTGGTGCTTTCTTCGCACAACCTGCAAAAATTAAGATCAGGAACAACAGAGGAATATATAGATTTCTCATAATAATATCCTATTGGAGTTTACGTGAAAATTTCAGGAAACAACACAATTGCACCAATTACGTTAATCACACCAATATCCAAGACAAAAGAAGTCTATTTTTTCCTGGATATTGGCTTTAATAACTCTTCAGAAGGTTCTACACAGGGAAGTGCTTCTCCAATATATTCTTCAATATCCATCAGATAAAAAGAACTTTCTTCATCAGCAAAACTAATGGAAATGCCTTCAGCACCAGCACGACCAGTACGCCCTATACGATGCACATAATCTTCAGGCTCGTAGGGGAGAGTGAAATTAACCACATGGCTGATGCCATCGATATGAATCCCGCGACCGGCAACATCCGTTGCCACCATCACCTTGATTTTTCCATTTCTGAAACTCTCAAGACGAGCAGTTCTTTTCTGCTGCGGAACATCCCCTGTGAGCAGGGTACTATTAACACCATCACGACGCAGACGATCATTGAGTCCCTTAGCATCCCGCTTCATATTGGTAAATATGATAACCCGATCACACTCCTCACTTTGAACAATGTTGTATAAAACCTTATACTTTTCATTTTTTGTGAGGGTGTATACCACCTGAGTTACAGTTTCCACTGCCACCTTATCCGCCTCAGTTTCCACCGAAACAGGTTTTACACACCATTGCGATGCAAGGCGCTTTACTTCTTCAGTGATTGTTGCTGAAAACATCAGGGTCTGCCGTTTATCACGATTCGGTATCTGATGGATGATGGATCGAACGTCTGGAATAAATCCCATATCAAGCATCCGATCCGCCTCATCAATGACCATGATGCCAGCCTCACGCAAATTCACCACACGCTTTCTGGAAAAATCGAGTAATCGTCCCGGAGTGGCCACTAAGATATCCACAGGCCTGCTCCTCAGGTTTCTTTGCTGACGTTCATAATCAGTACCACCATAAGCCTCTGCAACATGCATGGGCAGGTATTTGGCTATTTCTCTTGCATCCTTTGCAATCTGAATAACGAGCTCTCTGGTTGGTGCAATGATAAGTGCCCGGGGAGTACCATTTTTACGTTTTTGCTGCTGTTCCCGAAGAAGACGTGTAAAAATCCCAATAAGGAATACGGCACTTTTTCCAGTTCCCGTTGAAGCTTTACCAATAATATCTTTACCGGCAATGACATCGGGCAGTGATTTTTGCTGGATTGGTGTGCAATACTTGAAATTCAGATCCGCAATTCCATGCATAAGCCCCACTGGAAGTTTGAAATCATGGAATCTGGATTTTCCTTCTTCCGGCTCCACCTGAAATTGTGAAACACTCCATTTCCTAGGTTTTTGTCGTGGTTGCTGATTCTTATTTTGAGAAGGCGCAGGCGCAGGAGCAACAGCTTTCCTTTCTATTTTTGGGCGCGGTTTAGGGGATGGCTTTGCCTTAACAGGAGCTGGCGCTTCTTTTACTACCGCTACTTTGATGGGCTTGATGGAAGAATATGTTGCAACAATTCCACATTTCCGAATAATACGCTGTTTTCTTCTTCTGGTCTGTCTAAATTTAACTTGTCTTTTATTCATCTATTGTGCGACCTTGCGCAGTATATCAATCCCGTCGGGGGTAAATTTTTCTGTTTTCGCTAATTCAAAGATATCAGGCACACTCATAAAACAGCCTGAAGCTACCTCTTCTTTTTGTAATTGAAAGGGTCCGTTATGGATACAGGAGAAAATCCGTCCCCACACTCTGTTATCCTCTTCTTCAAAATACTGATCAAAGAGAGAGGTAAAGGATACACCATCAACTCCAAGTTCTTCAGCAAGCTCTCTTTCAGCAGATTCTTCGTAGGACTCACCCGCCAGAACAACACCTCCTGCTGCCACATCCCAGCAAGATGGATACAAATCTTTGGTGTCTGTTCGTTTTTGAAGAAAGAGCTCTTCCTGATCATTGAAAACAAGTATGTAAGACGCACGGTGAATCAAACCCTGCTCCCGCATGATACGTCTTGGCAATGCTTCTACTTCCAGATTATTCCGATCAACAATCTGTACAATTTCCTCACCGGGATTATACATTGGGCTTAATGCCTGGCCGTTCACAATGCGGTGTGGCAATGGCAGGAGGACCATTGACCAACATCTGGGCAATGGTTAATTTCACACGTGGATAGAGATGTATTTTTTCACCCATGAGTTCCCGTTCCACCCCGACCAATCGCTGTAAAAGTGGTGTTCGTTCCACATGGGGTGCCTCGGAATCATCGACAAATTTCTTTTTCACGATGTCCTGACATCTGAAACAACCTGGAAAATTTAAGATCTGACCATCTGGTCGCCTCATGGAAGCAGGTACTCCATGAGTCCTGCAGACCATCAATCGATGTTTATAAAGAGTACAACGGCCATCATCAAGAATTGGACACATAATCTGAGGAAGTTCACAAAAACAATGAAAAATCCCGCATTCGACAATAGATTTCTCAGAGCGTTCAATCAGTTCTTTCTGTCTTTCTTCATCAAGTGCCCGCACCCCCTCCCAGAGGTACGCCCATTCGGTATAGGTATGATGCAGAAAGTAGGAATCACAGCAGTTGTCCGGGCAGCCATCACAACTAAACTTCAGGCTTTTTGCCACCACATCATAATCAGATTCCATTTCT
>DAOVZA010000022.1 GCA_030635405.1 Desulfocapsa sp. | reverse complement strand
AGTGTTCCGCCTCCGAAATCACACAAAAAACTGCTTGGTTTTTTATATTTTTCTACAAGATTGGACGCAACAATGCCAGCAACACCGATGTGGTAATCTCCGGACACTATCACCGAGTATTTATCAGTCACGCCCGAAGCTATAACCTCATCTTTTGCATTAACAAAGTCTTTTATATTTATAGACCTTCGCTTTTCATTGTTAGTAACGAGTGCAGCGGCAATACGTTTTGATTCTTTCTTGTCCTTACTTATGAATAGTAAAACGGCATTGTCAGCACAGCCCAATCTACCCGCTCCGTTAATTTTGGGTGCCAATTGAAATGAAATATCTTCAGATCGAATTTTCCTTGAATCCAAGTTACAAGCATTGCAGAGAGCCTTTAAGCCACTATTGCCATTTCTAGCAAGAACCTCCATTCCACCTCTGACCAGGATTCTGTTTAATTTTTTTAACGGAACCATGTCAGCAACAGTTCCAACAGCAACCAAGTCCAGCAAATCTTTTAGATTTGGTGCATTAAGCTCTCCCTCAAAATAACCTACTTTCGAAAGATGTGACCTGGTAGCCATTGCAAGATAAAATGCTATGCCAACACCAGCTAGCGTTGTGTCGCCAAACTCACACACCTTCTGGCTTGGATTAATAACGGCATCAGCTACTACGTCTTCTTCAGGGGCCTGGTGATGGTCAGTTACTATGATCTTATAACCGCAATCTTTGGCGAAATTAATTGCCTCGTTTGCAGAAATACCGTTATCTACAGTTATTATTAATGTTTTATCGCACTCCAATGATTTTGATATTCTTTCTAAACCCGTCTTTTGAATTCCATAACCATCTTTAAGGCGATTCGGGATATGGTATTTCGCTTCAACGCCTAATAATCTAAAAAATAAAATAAGCAGTGCGGTGGCTGTGGTACCATCAACATCATAATCACCCCAAATCAGGATGTTATGTTTGTTTTTGATAGTCTCCTCGATCAATAGCACTGCCACCTCCATATCTTTCATCAAGAACGGACTTGGAAGATTCTCTAATTTTGGCTCAAGGAAGGTTTTTATATTTTCTTCACCAGTTATCCCCCTTTTGTTCAACAGTCGTTCAATCAAAGGAAGCAAGTCTTTTCCATTAGACAGACGGATAGTGTTTTCTTTCTTCGCAGGATTCATGTTTTAACAACGCCCAGGAGTATTTTGATAGCTAATGGAGAACATTATCTGATTGTTATAAGATCCCAATATCTCAATCTTTAATGAATGCATCAATGATATGATCTGCTTTATCTGATTTTTCTGTCTCTAACCAACAAAGCCCTTTTATTTTTCTAAACCAGGTATATTGACGTTTTGCATATCTTCTTGTATCTCTTGCTAACAGATCTAGCATTTCTTCAAACCCATAATTGCCATTTACGTAATTAGCCATATGGCTATACCCTATTGATTGCATAGATTTCAGATTTGAACCATAACCTTTTGAATTTAAATCTAATACTTCCTGTTCCAGGCCACTTTCTATCATAAGTCGAGTTCTGAAGTTAATTCGTTCATATAATTTTTCACGATTCCGCGTTAAGCATATTTGAAGAATATTGGGGAACCGCACCTCCCTCAACTCTCTATGTTCAGAGATTAAATCAGACCACTTCTTGCCTGTTCCTCTAAAAATTTCGAGAGCCCTAATTACTCTACGAGTATCATTCTTATGGATTCTTTTAGCGGAAATACTATCAACTGACGACAACTGCTCATGTAAAACATTAAGGCCAGTTCCTTCTAATTCCTTTTCTAGTTCTTCTCGGATACCAGGAAAGGCTGGAAGCTTAGGTGATAAGCCATTCACCAAAGCATTCAGATACAAACCAGTACCCCCAGTAACAAGTACCCTCTTTCCCCTACCTTGTATGTTTTGTATTGCTGCTAATGCAGTCTTCTCATAAAGCCCTGAATCAAAAGGTTCATCCGGATAAACAACATCGATTAAGTGATGCCTCACACCTTCCATTTCTTTTTCTGTTACCTTAGCTGTGCCAATATCCATATATTTGTAGACCTGCATGGAATCGACACTCACGATTTCAAAGTCAAATTGTTTCGCAAGTTTAATGGATAGAGCAGTTTTTCCTATTGCGGTTGGTCCTATAAGTACGACAATTGGTTTTGTTAGAGGAAAAGGGTCAACGGTACTCATATCAATTCAAAAAGCTGAAGTATGGTGTGAACTTTCGTAGCCTGGCAGGTCCAATTCCGGACACCTCAAGTAAATCTTCAGGAACGGAGAATCTTCCAATCTCTTCTCTCGTTTGTAAAATACTTTCGGCTAACCCCGGACCTATTCCTTTGATCGACATTAGCAAGGTTTTGTTACTGTGATTAATTGCGATTGGGGCAAAAAAGAAAGGCGCTAATGTGTGGTTTTGATATGAAAGTATAAAATTGGATTGATCTTGATAAGTCTGGCCTACTTCCTTTTCAAGGAAAATAGTTTCCCCTTTAAGTGATAGGAAATGTGGCTTATCTTCAGAGTGAACTGTGAAAAAGTCAGAGTTTCCAATTAAGAGAGATAGTAAAAAGATGGTGCAGCAGTAAAGAGCAAAAAGCTCTCTACCACTGCCCTTCTTCCCCAGCTTTTGATTTTTAATCGTTTTTAACTCGCCGCTGTTCATCACGCATAAGCTTATAAGTTATGGAATCAACAAGTGCCTGCCATGAAGCTTCTATGATATTGACTGACACGCCAACTGTTCCCCATTGTTCGTTTTTATCTTTTGATTCAATTAAAACCCGAACCTTAGCCCCTGTACCATGCTGTCCCGAGAGCACCCGAACTTTATAATCTACCAATTCAATTTCATCCAGTGCAGGATAAAATTGTGTTAATCCTTTACGCATAGCCTTGTCAAGTGCGTTAACCGGGCCATCACCCATGGCAGCCGTGTGAACTTCTTTGCCGCCAACTTCAACACGGATGGTGGCTTCAGTTTCAGCAGGTTTATCCATGTTACGCTTTGAATTTATCGCTCTAAAACCTTTAAGAGTAAAGTAATTGGCTTGAGCACCAATAGCACGTCTCATAAGTAATTCAAATGATGCTTCGGCACCTTCGTACTGAAAACCCTGATTCTCAAGTTCCTTTAATTCAGAAACAATGGAAGCTGCAATTGGGCTTTTAGCATCAAGCTCAATGCCGAATTTTTTTGCTTTATGCAATACATTGGACTTTCCAGCCTGATCAGAAATAAGGATTCTTCTAATATTACCAACTTTTTCAGGTTTGATGTGCTCATATGTCATCGGATTACGTTTAACAGCGGAGACATGAATGCCTCCCTTGTGTGCAAAAGCGGATCGTCCGACATATGGTTGGTATTTATTATGAGGAAGATTTGCTAGCTCATCAACCAACATTGCAGCATCGTAAAGTTTGTCAATATTTTCAACCGCTTTGCATTTATAGTCCATTTTAAGACCAAGAGCTGGAATTATGGATGTAAGGTTTCCATTTCCACAACGTTCACCATATCCATTCATTGTACCCTGAACCTGTTTCACACCAAGGCTCAATGCCAGAAGAGAATTTGCCACCGCTGTCTCTGAGTCGTTATGAGCATGAATCCCAAGATCTACTTTTGAATTCCGTTCTTTTAGGAATTGTTGAACACGCTCTATAATAGGCTGTACTTCATGAGGAAGCATTCCACCATTCGTATCACAGAGCACTAAGCATTCAGCGCCACCAATAATGGCTTTATCAAGTGATGCAAGAGCATAGTCCTGATTCTTTTTAAACCCGTCAAAAAAATGTTCTGCGTCATAAAACAGATGTTCAACGTGTGGTTTTAAATACGCCAAAGATTCTTCAATAATGAGTAAGTTATCTTCAAGTTCTATTCGCAGAGCGTCGTAGACATGAACATCCCAGGATTTACCAAAGATTGTAATTATCGGAGTTTTTGCTTCAAGTAATGCCTGTAAATTCTTATCTTCTTCACAGGAGTTAGAAAAAAGACGGGTAGAGCCAAAAGCTGTAAGTTTTGCATGTTTCAGAGTTTCCTGTTGCATAACTTTAAAAAATTCAACGGCAAGAGGATTGGATCCAGGCCAGCCACCTTCAATAAAGTCCACTCCAAGATCATCAAGTTTATGACTGATACGAACCTTATCCGTCACTGAAAGATTGAAATTTTCTGCCTGAGTTCCATCTCTTAAGGTGGTGTCATATATTTGTACAGATCTGGTCATAAAGTTCACCTGCTATAATAAAGTTTCTTCTTTTATGTTTTCTTTATCAAGTTCGAAGGCATCATGAAGAGCACGAACTGCAAGCTCTGTATATTTTTCATTAATAATGCAGGAAACTTTAATCTCAGAAGTTGAAATCATGGATATATTAACACCTTCCCGTGACAAAACGTTAAACATAGTTGATGCGATTCCTGAGTGGTTACGCATACCAACACCTACAATCGAGATTTTGGTGATTTTATCGGAGCCATGAATACCACCAACTGCTCCGATTTTTTTAGTTATTTCCTTTAGAAGTTCAAGTGTACGCTGGTAATCGCTGCGTATAACAGTGAATGTCATATCGGTCTGTCCACTGCCCGTATCCTGATTTTGAATAATCATATCAACAATGATATCGGCGTTAGAAATAGGAGTGAATATCTTTGCTGCAATACCAGGCTGATCAGGAACCCCTGAAATGGTAATACGTGCTTCATCTTTATTATAGGTGACACCTGAAACTATTCTTCCTTCCATTGCTTCATCCTCCTCAACAACCCAGGTTCCTTCAGCTTCTGTAAATGTAGACCGGACATGGATTGGAACATTATTCTGTTTTGCAATTGTTACAGACCTGATATCAAGCACCTTTGCGCCAAGACTTGCCAACTCCAACATTTCATCGTAGGAAATTCTGTCTATTTTTCTGGCAGTTGCACAAATATTAGGATCGGTGGTGTAGATACCCTCAACATCGGTGTAGATTTCACAGGAATCAGCTTTTAACGCAGCTGCTAGAGCAACTGCTGTTGTATCTGATCCGCCACGGCCAAGTGTTGTAATGTTACCATCCTCATCAACGCCTTGGAAACCCGCAACAACAACGACGTTACCTTTATCTAATCTTTCTGTGATTCTTTCGGTATCAATGGACTCTATACGGGCCTTAGTATGAGAGTTGTCGGTCCTGATTTTGACCTGATCGCCTAATAACGAAATACAATCATTGCCAAAAGCCTTTACTGCCATGGCAAACAGGGAAATAGTTACCTGCTCTCCAGATGAAAGCAAAACATCCATTTCTCTCTGATCAGGCATTTCTTGCATCTGTAAAGCAAAATCGGTCAGGCGATTTGTCTCTCCAGACATGGCTGAAAGAACAACAACCATCTGGTTGCCCTGGGCCTTGCTTTTCAGTACCCTCCTGGCGACTTCCTTGATTTTTTCAGGATCCCCCACTGAGGTTCCGCCAAATTTTTGTACAATTAATGCCATTTTACTCCGAACCTCTCCGTACTTAAACAAGAACCTTACATGAATTCATCAGCAAACGATCTAAAGATCGCTGTTATTTTTCTTGTTAGCCTGTTAGTGTTTTAAAATATTGAAGAATACAATCTAGTACCTGTTAGTAAAAATGCAACTTTTTCTTAGAAGGACTTAAAACAATATGACCAGCAATAAGCCATTTAACATCGTATTGGTCGAACCAGAAATTCCTCCAAACACGGGATCAATAGCAAGGTTATGTGGTGCAACTAACACTGTCCTCCACCTTGTGCATCCACTTGGCTTTTCAACAGATAACAAACATCTTAAACGCGCCGGACTCGATTATTGGAAATTTGTTGATATCAAATACTGGGATTCTCTTGATGACTTCTTAAAAGTACAGGATGAAAATCGTTTGTACTTTCTTACCACAAAAACTGATAGATCGTATCTTGAAGCAGAATTCATGCCTGGAGATTTTCTTGTATTTGGAAAAGAAACAAAGGGTTTACCTGAAGACCTTCTTGAACTCTATTCTGATCGGTGCTTTACTTTACCTATGCCTAATGCAAATATCAGAAGCCTTAATCTTGCAATGACTGCAGGGATTGTCCTGTATCAGGCCTTAAGCAGGAAGTAAAATAGGATCGTAACTGTAGTCAATTAGAATCCAGTCGTATCCAATGGCGTAAGTGTTACGACCACCATCTTGAGCACTATATAGTCCGGTTTCGGCACGAGACACTAAAGAGACTGTGTCATCACTGGAAACCATCTGGGCAACTCCGATACTGGTCGTGATTTTAATTTTCTTTTCGTTACTGTCAAGAGTCTGAGCACCAATATGTTTAATCATTGTTTCTGCTATCTTACAGCTATCCTCTATCGAGCAATCTTTTAAAAGAATAAGAAAGCAATCCCCTTCCCACCTGCAGGTTATATCCTGTGGGCGAAGAACAGATGCTATGGCTTGACTCAGCATGGCAAGCAATTCATCACCAATTTGATGGCCATGGCGTTCGTTGACAGTTCTAAAATGATCGACATCAACCATGAGCACTGACAATGGCCTTTTTGATTCTTTAGCACTTTTCATGGCTTGATTAAACATCTCGCCAAAAGCATGTCGTGTAACAACACCAGTCAGCAGATCTATATGGCTAGAATTCTGTGATGTTTGATTCCTGAATTTGAAAAACAGAAGGTTTGCTACGAAGAGCACTACAACAAGTATTATACTATCTGTAAGAGATACTTTATGTAGTGTTTTCCAGAAGGAATGCTCATCACCTGAACCAGATAAAGAATAAAAATCTATCACACCAAGGACAATCCCAAGGAGTAATGCACTGCCAAGAAGAATCTGGATAAATAGATTGATTCGGTCTGGTTTCATAAAGTCTACAGGTGACGAAGAGGCTGGAATATGGTAACACCAACTACATGAAATCATGTGGCTGTCTTTTAATTACAACAAATTATTGGCAGCGACTATTATCTTATAATCTTAAATATATAGTCCTGAAGTAAATTCCTGATGTGTCGGAATTTAAGCAAACTCTTTTATAACAGTTTCCTAACAATTCAGGTATTACTTTTTTTCAGAAGGAGCAAAAAAATGGCTGATCGCGTGTATAATTTTAGTCCTGGTCCCGCAACACTTCCAGTTGAAGTCTTAGAACAGGCATCAAAAGATATAGTAAACTTTAAAGAAACAGGTATTGGACTCATTGAAATAAGTCACCGCTCCAAAGAATTCATGGCAGTAGCCGACACCACTGAAAGTTTGTTAAGAGAACTGATGGAAATCCCTGACAACTATAAGGTCCTTTTTCTACAGGGCGGGGCTTCAAGTCAGTTTTTTATGATCCCCATGAATCTTTTAAAAAAGGGGCAGAAGGCAACCTACTTAAACACAGGGACATGGGCAAAAAAAGCAATTAAAGAGGCTAAGCTCTTTGGTGATATAGAAGTTGCCTACTCCAGTGAAGAGCAAACGTTTAACCGTGTCCCAACTCAGGACGAATACACAATTGACGGCGATTCCGAATATCTCTACTTCGTCAGTAATAATACCATTTATGGTACTCAGTTCCCTGAATTTCCAAAGACTGATATTGATCTCATTTCTGACATGTCTTCTGATATTTTATCCAGAAAGATTGATGTTTCAAAATTTGGGATAATTTTTGCCGGCGCTCAGAAAAACATGGGTCCCTCTGGCGTAACCATCGTTATCATACGAGATGATTTGCTAGATAAAGTAAGTGACAACATCCCCACCATGCTGAATTACAGAACTCACGCTGACAAAGGATCAATGTTTAACACTCCACCATGCTTCTCTATTTATGCAGTGGGTGAAGTTTTGAAATGGCTAAAAGGCAAAGGCGGAGTTGAAGCCATGGAAAAGATTAATATTGAAAAAGCCGGTCTCCTTTATAATTGTATTGATGGAACTGACTATTACCGTGGTCATGCAGAAAAAGACTCTCGTTCCTTAATGAATATTCCTTTTAATTTGCCAAGCGCTGAGCTTGAAGCAAAATTCATCGCTGAAGCTGTAGAAATTGGATTAAATGGACTTAAAGGACATCGTTCCATTGGTGGATGTCGTGCATCAATCTACAATGCCTTCCCACGAGATGGTGTTGTTAAACTCGTTGAGTTCATGAAAGAATTTGAGGCTAACAACGCTGCCTGACAAATTGGATCTTACGTGATTTACGATGGAAATATAATTCGACCTCCAAGTGAAGCGAATTCTATTATTCTGCAGATAACTGTTGGCTGCTCACACAACAAGTGTACGTTTTGTGGCGCCTATAAAGATAAGAACTTCCGTATCCGTAGCGATGAGGAAGTTCTTGAGAATATAACGTTTGCTTCAAGACACTGCAGAAATCAAAAACGTGTCTTTCTGGCAGACGGTGACGTCCTTATTCTTTCACAAAAGCGCTTGGTTGCCCTATTCAAGTTGATAAGAGAGAAACTTCCTCATGTGAACCGTATAGCTCTTTACGGAAACGCAAAGGCCATACGTGCAAAATCCGTCGATGACTTGAAGGCTCTTAAGGAACTTGGATTACACCGTATTTACATGGGGCTTGAAAGCGGCGACAATAAAGTCCTTTCTGATGTAAAGAAAGGTGAAACCGATGACTCCATGATTCACGCTGGACAGCTCGTGAAAGAAGCCGGTATTTTTCTATCTGTGACAGTGCTTCTCGGATTAGCTGGAATTGAAGGAAGTCTTCGCCATGCACGTGAAAGTGCAAGGGTACTGAGTCTTATGGAGCCAAAGCAGATTGCTGCGCTCTGTCTGATGCCGCTTGGTAACACCGAGCTTGGTCTTCAATTTGAGTCAGGTGATTTTAAAATCCCTGATTCCCATGGAATGCTTCTTGAGCTTCAAGAGTTAATTCAAAATATTCATTGCAAACCTGTCCAGTTCATGGCAAATCACGCCTCTAATTATTTACCGATTTCCGGGAGATTGCCACGAGATCGTGATGCTATCCTTAAACTTATTAACCAGGCTCTTCTTGGAAAGCAATCTCTGGTTCCCGAACACTTTCGAGCCCTTTAAAAAATGAATAAAAAAACCGATTTACGAAATCTCACTCAGGACGAATTGGTTGACTATGTGGAGTCCCTTGGTCAACCAGCTTTTCGTGGCAGACAGATTATGTCCTGGTTATACAGGCCCGGCATCACAGATTTTGCACAAATGACTGATTTGGCTAAGAAGTTCCGTGAAGTTCTTAGTGAACATGCAATGATGTCTCAATTTAGCGATCCACTTATTCAACGTTCCAAGGATGGTTGCGTGAAATTTGGTTTTGTGCTTGATGATGGCAAGATGATCGAATCGGTTTTAATCCCTGAGTCTGATCGAAATACTCTGTGTGTGTCATCACAGGTTGGTTGTGCCATGAACTGTTCTTTCTGTCTTACTGCCACCATGGGATTTGTCAGGAATCTTACGCCATCAGAAATTGTCAATCAGGTATGTTTTGTAGGTGATTTCCTTCGCAATGAACCTAAGGGAAAGTTGATTGGCCCTGACCGTGTAACCAACATAGTATTTATGGGGATGGGAGAGCCACTTAACAATTTAGAAAACCTGATCAAATCCATTTCTATTCTCACCGAACAACGTGGACTTGATATGACCAACAGGCGTATCACTGTTTCCACATGTGGAATAGTCAATAAGATGCTTGAACTTGGAGAAAAAACTGATGTGAACCTGGCTATTTCCCTGCATGCTGTAGATGACTCAACAAGAGACAGTCTCATGCCGGTTAACAATCGTTACCCGCTCGATGAATTATTACAGGCCTGCCGCGATTATCCCATGGCAAAACGTAAGAGAATAATGTTTGAATATATTTTATTGAAAGATATTAACGACTCGGATGAACAAGCATCTGAACTTGCAAATATTCTTAAAGATATCCCCTGTAAAATCAATCTTCTTCCCTATAACGAATCCCCCGGGTTGCCTTTTAAAAGTCCTTCAAGAAACCGGGTATATGCTTTTCAACAAATTGTAAGAGACGCCGGCTATTCTGTTTTTATTCGTACCAGTCGTGGAGAAGATATATCGGCGGCATGTGGCCAACTTGCTAAACATAAAGGAAATGAGGTGCAAAATGCCTGAACTTGAATCATGTAGTGGGTACAAGTATTTGCGTGAAACGGCCTATGATCGAAAGACCATAAAACAAGCACAGCGACCAGCAATTGCTGAGGTTGATACCTTTAAAAAATACCCAAACTCAACAAGATTTGAACTTCCTCGCAACTGGGATCTCAAAGAAGCACGTATAGCTCCACTTCTGCAATCAAGAAGATCTTTACGCAAGTATCTTCTTGAGCCAATAACAATTGATGAACTTTCTTTTATGTTATGGGCCAGCCAGGGAATAACTGCAAAGTCAGGTAGCTATACCTTTAGGACAGCACCGTCTGGAGGCGCTCTATATCCAATAGAAACATATCTAAGCATAAATCTGGTAAAGGGTCTTGCCCCTGGCCTGTATCATTTCGATGTTGAGAGCTTTTCGCTTGATATACTTTCTGAAACTGATAGTGCCGATACTGTGGCAAGTGCATGTCTCAATCAGAAATTCATGGCTCAATCTGCTGTGGTCTTTCTTTGGACTTCTGTATTTAGGCGTTGCATGAGTAAATATGGAAACCGTGGAATGCGCTATATGCTGCTTGACGCGGGACATATTTGCCAGAATGTCCTTTTGGCAGCTGAAGCCACAGGAAGTGGCGGCTGTCCTGTCGCAGCATTTTACGACGATGAGGTAAACGACCTCTTAGGGATTGACCCCGAGGAAGAATCAATACTTTATGCTGCATCAGTAGGAAAAAGATACAAGCCTAAAAAAGACTGCCCTCTCTAGGAAAGGCTAATCTTTTATAGAATCGCCATATCGTTTCTCGGGATCAGTGTAATATTTATGGGTCCCCTTTTCCGGCTCCCGTGGAGCATTGAAGAAAGTATCAACACTTGTGGGTATGTCGGCTGGTGAATTTCCTGTAAAGAAGTAGTAACCGGCCAAAACACCGGCAATAATTAAAAGATAGATGGATCCCTTAGTTACCTGGGACCTCATGGTCGAGCTCAAGAAAACCCCTATTAGCAGAAGAACGACACAAACTGCTAAAACGACAAGAGCCACACCATCGGGTAAAACATTTAGTATTTTATCCATCTATCTGTTTATTTGTTATAGTTCGTCGTCCCATTCAGACATAACTGATTTTGGCAAAAGACTAAGGTCAATCTTTTTTGCCTCTGCAATTCCTGCCCGTAGAGCTTTTGAATTCATTTTTTCAGTTCCCTTCGGAACCCTTGAAAGCAACGCTTTTTCCAATCCTTCAAGCGAAACCTGACCACAAAGATACCCAACAGCACCAAGTGCAACCATATTGGCTACAAGCTCTCTTCCAGTTTTTTCCTTGGCTATCTGAGTAAAAGGAATGGAAACCGAACGACTTGTAGGGAGTTGTTTAACCAGTCCACCATCAACCACAAGCAGGCCATTTGATTTAATATCCGAAAAATAAGCATCGCATGCCGTTTGAGTCATTGCAAGAAGTAAATCAACTCGCAATGCTTTTGGGTAATCAATGGGTGATTCTGAGATTACAACCTCAGCCTTACTTTTTCCACCTCGAGCCTCAGGACCATAACTCTGAGTCTGGCAGACATGCTTGTTGTCAAAAGCTCCTACTGCATCTGCCATTACAACTGCTGCAGTAATTATTCCCTGCCCACCAGAGCCGCTGAATCGTATTTCATATCGTTCATCACTCTTCATAGCGCTTAACTCCATTTTTCTCTTTGGCTTTGGTGATTTTCTCAGCTTTCTTTCTGGCCTCACCAGCAACTCGATTATACTCTTCGGTTGATATTGGTTTATCAACATCTGCAAGAACACCGATGGTGATTTTCCCTTCAAGTTCCTCAGGGCTCATCTTGGTAGCTTTTGCTACAGATACAGAGT